>JAHFFR010000028.1:5960-8303 GCA_023247825.1 Candidatus Omnitrophota bacterium | reverse complement strand
ACAGGCGGTGGTTCTTTTATCCGGCGGCCTTGATTCAGCCACGGTTTTATATTTTGCCAAAGCAAAAGGCTATACCTGCCGCTGCCTGATTTTTGATTACGGGCAGCTTCATAAAAAAGAAATTATTCAAGCCGCAAAAATTGCTAAAGCAGGCGCATGCGGCTATAAAATCCTGAAAATAGATTTCCCCTGGAAAGGCTCTGCCCTGTTAGATGCAAAAATAAAAGTTCCGGAAAAAATTACCAGGGGTATCCCGGCTACTTATGTTCCGGCCCGTAATATTATATTTTTAAGTTTTGCCTTATCGTTTGCCGAAGCCATCAAAGCGCAGGCGATCTTTATCGGAGCGCACGCCCAGGATTATTCAGGCTATCCTGATTGCCGGCCTGAATTTTTTAAAGCTTTTGTTAAAATGGCCAGGGCTGGTACTGTGCGCGGAAAAAGCATCAGGATCTTGGCTCCCTTATTAAATAAAAATAAAGCGCAGATTATAAGTATCGGGCAGAAACTCGGAGTGCCGTTTAATTTAACCCGGTCATGTTATCGCGGAGAAAAACTGCCTTGCGGAAAGTGCGACAGCTGCCATTACCGTGCAAAAGGCTTTAAAGAGGCCGGTTTAGCTGATCCCTTAATAAAAACATGAAAGCCAGGATTGCCGAAGTATTTGAAAGCGTGCAGGGTGAAGGTTTGTATCTGGGCGAGAAACAGATCTTTGTGCGCTTCTTTAACTGCAATCTAAGCTGTGTTTATTGCGATACCAAGCTTGACCGGTTTATGGAATATGAGCCGCATGAGCTGTTTGACGAGATTAAGCTTTACCGCGATAAATACCATTCTGTTTCATTTACCGGCGGAGAGCCGCTTTTATATAAAGATTTCTTAAAAGAAATTTTAAAGCTTACTTCAAAACACGGGCATAAGCATTATCTTGAAACAAACGGCACATTATTTTTTGAACTGGAGGAGATTATTGACCGGATAGATATCGTGGCTATGGATTTAAAATTTCCCAGCTCAAGCGGCATGGGTAACCTTTGGCCTATGCATAAAAAATTCTTAAAAGTTGCCGTTAAAAAAGAGGTATTTCTCAAAGCAATTATATGCCAGGCTACACTGGAAGAAGATTTGAGGGAGGCGCTGGGGTTGATTAAAGAAATAAGCCCTTCGAGCGTCCTGGTTTTACAGCCGAACAGTTATGAGAACCAGCCAGTTTTAAATGAAAAATTATCCAGATTTAAAGAGATTGCTAATCAACAGAAGGTTACAACTTGTGTTATACCGCAGATGCATAAAATAGTGGGGTTAAGATGAAAGAAACAGAAAACAAAAAACAGAAAACAGAAAACAGAAAAGATAAGCTAAGCTATGAAGGGCTGCAGGAAGGCATTAGGAAGCTGGAAACGCCGAAGATTGAAATTTGGCAAAATCAGTATGCCGATAAGATTTATTCGATCAATCTTGATATCCCGGAGTTTACCTGTATTTGTCCCAAGACCGGCCTGCCGGATTTTGCGGTTATTGGAATAGAATATTCTCCGGCTAAATATTGTGTCGAGTTGAAATCTTTTAAAATGTATACCATATTTTTCCGTAACGTTGGAATTTTTCATGAGCATTTAATTAACCGGATGCTTGAGGATTTTGCCGCCGCAGTTCAGCCGCGCTGGGTAAAAATTACCGGGACATTTAATCCCCGCGGCGGTATTACTACTACTGTCCTAGCAGAATATAAAGCCAAATGAGAGAAATTAAAGCGGCAAAGATAACCGGAGCGGTTGTAGAATTAGCCAGGCGCGCTAATTTTTTTCTGCGCGCCGATGTTTTGCTTGCTTTACGCAGGGCTTATAGATTTGAGGATAACAAGCGGGCAAAAAAAATTATTAAGGCAATATTGGATAATGCCGCTTATGCCCGTAAAAATAATCTGGCAATTTGCCAGGACACCGGCTTTCCGATTGTGTTTGTTCAGCTGGGCCAGGATATAAAGATAATCGGGGACCTAAATTCAGCAATCAACAAAGGCGTAGCAGAAGGATATAAAAAATATTATTTAAGGGATTCTATAATTAAAGATCCTCTCTTAAGGGGAAAGCCCGGGTTTTCCCCCTGCATAATCCATACGGATATTGTCAAAGGGAATAGAATTAAAATAACCCTTTTGCCTAAAGGTTTCGGCTGCGAGAATAAATCGCAATTGAAGATGTTTAAGCCCACAGCCGGCATAGAAGAAATTAAGAAGTTTATTGTTGATGCGGTTAAAAGCGCCGGGCCTGATGCCTGCCCGCCGTATGTTGTTGGCGTGGGTATCGGAGGCACAGCGGATTACGCCGGCATTATGGCCAA
>JAHFFR010000028.1:1512-5860 GCA_023247825.1 Candidatus Omnitrophota bacterium | reverse complement strand
GGGACAATTTATACTGCCCGGGACCAGGCGCATAAAAGGCTGGTTGACGCGATTAAAGCAGGTAAGCGCCTGCCTTTTGAATTAAGAAACGCGATTATTTATTATTGCGGCCCGACAAAAACCCCAAAAGGTAAAGTGATCGGTTCATGCGGGCCGACGACCAGTTCGCGCATGGATGAATTTACTCCTATATTACTTAAGGCAGGGCTTCGGGTAATGATTGGCAAGGGGCTGCGTTCTGAAACAGTCCTGCAGGCGATCAAAAAATACAAGGCAATATATTTTCTGACTTATGCGGGATGCGGAGCTTTATTATCAAAATTTGTAAAAAAGGCAGAGTTGACTGCCTATAAAGATTTGGGGCCTGAGGCAATTTATAAATTATATGTAGAGGATATGCCGTTAGTTGTGGCGATTGATTCCAGAGGTAAAAATATCTATTCCACTTAAAGATGAAAAAACTTCAACATAGGTTTATACAAAATATACTTTTGATTTCTACGCTGCCGCTCGTAATTCTTGCGATAATTACAATAGCCTTTTTGAATAGGATGGCGGTACAGGATGCCGATGAGAGGATAAAAAATAATTTGAATATTGTCCTCTCTATCTACCAGGATACTTGTAATGAGCTGAAGTATTTGGTAAGGGATCAGAACAGAAAGGTCAACACGCTTATCTGGAGCAATCAGCTGGGTGCATTAAGGAAAGAATTAAAGAAGTTTACGGATAAGAATAACCTCGATTTTTTTATTGTAACCGATGAAGCCGGCAAGGTTATTGTTTCTGTTTCCAATCCATTCTCTGCGGGAGTTGATTTAAGCAGCGATTATTTTATACGAAAGGCGTTAAACGAAAAAGAAACAATCGTTTCTACGGAGGTGCTTTCTGAGCCGGAATTAAGAAGGTTGGAGATTGTGAAAAAAGCAAAGATTGCAGGGTATAAGGATCCGGTTAAGGGGTTGGTAATAAAAGCGGTGACGCCGGTTATAAATGAATACGGAGGTGAAGCGGTCGAAGGCACGATGACTGCGGGCATACTCTTAAATAATAATCCGCTCATCGTAGATAAAATTAAGGAATCTACAAAATATACCTCCAGTATTTTTTTAGGCGATGTACGTATTGCCACAAATCTGCCTTACCCTTTAGGTAAATTTGCGCTGGGATCTAAGATTGATGCCAGAGCAGGAGAAGATACCCTAAAGAATGGGAAAAGATATATTGGGCGTATGTGGATAGTGAATGAATGGTATAGGGTGGGATATGTTCCGCTTTATAATTATGAGAGAAATATTGTGGCAATTTTAGCAATAGGTATTCCTGAGAATTATATTTTTGTCTTAAGGGATACCCTGATGACTTTTTTCGCCGTAGCTGTGTTTATCTCCATAATTTTAGCTTTTATGATCGGGGTATTAAAAGGCGGCAAGCTTGTTCATAATATTACCGCTTTACGTAATGGCATTGAAGTTTTTGTTAAAGGTGATTATAGCCATCGCATAGAAATTAAATCGGGGGATGAAATCGGAGAATTAGGCGAATATTTTAATCAGACAATGGAGCAGTTAAAGGAAGCTGAAGAGAGGGCAATTAATAGCGTGCAGAGGTTGGGACAAGCGGAGAAACAGCTCCATACTTATGAAAAGATGGCGCTAATCGGCAAGATGGCCACTATTATTAATCACGAATTAAGAAATGTCTTTGCCGGAATTCAGATGAGTGTTTCTTATTTAAAAAATAAAGGAATTAATGATCGCCCTAATATAGCCGATTATCTTAAGGATATTGAAAACGGGTTGAATTATGCAAACGAAATTCTTTCCAACCTGTTAAGATTAAGTTATCCCAAAAAAATTATCCTAAGCGACGTAGATTTAAATTTCATTCTCGAAGATTTATTGTCTTCCCTCAACATCCAGGGTATGGTTAAGAATAACCGCGTCGAGGTAATTAAAAAACTTGATACGGCTGTCCCCAGGATAAAAGCAGACGGCTTGCAGATAAGAGAGGTATTTTTAAATCTAATTATTAATTCCTTACAGGCGATGCCGGAAGGCGGAAAATTAGAGATTATTTCCAGGAAGGATAAGGATTTCTTGAAGGTGGAGGTTCTTGATACGGGAGGCGGCATACCTCAGGAGACATTAGAGCATATTTTTACTCCTTTCTTTACCACTAAAAGCAAAGGTATGGGGCTGGGATTGTGTATTTCCAAAGATATCATCGAGGCGCATAAAGGGACGATTAAAATTGATACTGATTCAGCTGTATTTACTAAGTTTATTATAGAGCTGCCATGGATAATTTAAAAAATATCCTTGTAGTTGATGATGATAAGGTGCTTTGTGAGCATATCCGTGCCGGGCTTGTGGAAGAGGGCTATAATGTCGCGGCGGTAAATAAGGCAAGCCTGGCCGTTGAAGAAGCAAAAAACAACCGTTTTAATATAATTCTTACCGATTTAATTCTGCCCGATATCAGCGGTATTGAGTTATTGCGGCTGTTGATAAAGATAAATCCTGATACCGCCTTTATTGTTTTTACAGGGAATGCGACGATTCCTTCGGTAATAGAAGCATTAAAGATAGGGGTGTATGATTATATCATTAAGCCGTTTGACTTTGAACACTTAAAATTGGTAATCGGCCGCTGTATTGAGAAACAGGATCTTTTGATTAAAAATAAAGAACTGTTTGGCCACCTCCAGACGGAAAAAACCAAACTCGAGATTATTATGGATGCTTATAATAAAATAACGCTTATCCTCGGATTGGAAGAATTGGCGGATTTTGTGGCGGATAAAGCCCTGCAGATTGCCGAGGCAGAAAAAGCATCTTTAATGCTGATTGATGATTCGGGCAAGGAGCTTGTTCTTAAAGGCTCCAAAGGCTTAGATAAAGAAAGAGTTGCCATACGGGTGAAACTTGGCGAGCTTATTTCCGGCTGGGTAGCCCAGCAGGGCCAGGCGCTTTTGGTTAGCGATGTTGATACGGATCCCCGGTTAGGAAGGTTTGCTAAGAATATACGGCCAGGATACAAGACAAAATCTTTTGTTTCTTTGCCGATGAAGCTGGGTGAAGATGTGATCGGGGTAATGAATGTTACGGATAAGCTTTCTAGAATAGAGATATTTACCGAAGAAGACTTAAAGTATCTTTCGCTCCTGGCTTATCAGACTGTGGCGCAGATTCAGAATATTCGTCTGTGCGAAAAGCTCGCATCAATGGCAGCTACCGACGCCTTAACCGGGCTTTTTAACCACCGTTATTTTCAGGAATTGATTGATACGGAGATTAGACGCAGTCAGCGTTATAAACATCGTTTGAGCATGATAATGCTCGATGTTGATTTCTTTAAAACTTATAATGATGATTACGGCCATCTGGAGGGGGATAGGGTTTTAAAATGTGTGGCTGATATCTTTACCCGGAATGTTCGTCAGGTTGATATAGTGTGCCGTTATGGGGGCGATGAATTTGTAATTGTTTTAGTTGATACCGATATTGAAGGAGCAAAAAAACTGGCTGAAAAAATCAGGAGCTTTGTCGAGACGCAGGATTTTTCCGGCCTGGCGGCGGATAAGAAAGGTAACAAAATAACTATCAGCTGCGGGTTGGCAGAATATAAACAATCTTGGACTAAAAACGACTTTATTGCTAAAATTGATGGGGCTTTATATAAAGCAAAGTCAGAGGGAAGAAACCGTATTTGTATTGCTGAATAAGCCCCAATCTTAAAGGATGGATTGGGGTGTGTCTCTACACAAGGAGTATTTATGATTAGAATTGACGGGCGTTCGGCGGATAAAATCAGAAAAGTTACGATAACCAGGAATTATATTAAATACCCTGAAGGTTCTTGTTTAATAGAATTGGGCAATACTAAAGTAATCTGTACGGCGTCAGTTGAAGAAACTGTCCCGCCGTTTTTAAGGGGTTCAGGCACAGGCTGGGTTACCGCCGAGTATGGCATGCTTCCCCGCTCATGCGGCACGCGTATTGCGCGCGGTAAAGATTCCGGCCGCACTTATGAAATCCAACGCCTGATTGGCCGGTCGCTCAGGTCGGTTACTGAAATGAAATCTCTAGGCGAACGGACCATTTGGATGGACTGCGATGTTATCCAGGGCGACGGAGGCACGCGCACCGCCGCGATTACCGGGAGTTTTATTGCTTTGGTCGATGCTTTGCAAAAACTTAAAAAAGACGGAAAGATTGCCCGCGTTCCTATCCAGGATTATATCGCCGCAACCAGCGTCGGTATTTTAGGCGGTAATTTGATTTTGGATTTATGTTATGAAGAGGATTCCAGGGCTGAAGTGGATATGAATGTGATTATGACCGGC
>JAHFFR010000028.1:0-1412 GCA_023247825.1 Candidatus Omnitrophota bacterium | reverse complement strand
CGCTACCATGCTTTAGAAAAGGCCAAGCGGATAATCCAGAAATATATTGTTAAGCAAGTAACGAGTTGATATAATCAAGATTTTCCAAGATGTAACGGGGCGTGGCTCAGTTTGGCTAGAGCGCCTGCTTTGGGAGCAGGAGGTCGACAGTTCAAGTCTGTCCGCCCCGACTTTGAAAATTCAATGCGCCTGTAGCTCAAATGGATAGAGCACCTGCCTTCTAAGCCGGTTGTTGGCCGTTCGATTCGGCCCAGGCGCATTAAATTGCCTAAAATTTATGAAAAACTGGAAGAAAATATTTAATATTATTGCGGTTATAGTTATTATTTTTACGCTTATCTACGCGTTTTTCCTGCTGGAAGCTAAAAATATACTCGCAAGTAAAATTGAGCAGGCATGCGGCCGTAAAACCAGTATCGGCAAATTAAGCATTAAGCCGCCGCTTAATTTTGAAATAAGAAACTTAGAGATTGAAGGGTTGGCAAAAGCCGGCTACATCTATTTATCGCCCAGTATTCCGAATCTTCTATTGGGCAGAATCGCTTTTAATAAAGTAAAGATTATAAATCCGGAGATTACTTTTCAACGCATAGCTCCCGCTGTATCGGTCCAGGACAGCAGCGCCGCTATTACGGAAACTGCGCCGGCTGTTACGCAGCCAACAGCCGGATCTAGTGCGCGGGGCAAAAGTTTACCTTTAATTATAAAGAACCTGAAGGTTTATTCCGGCAGATTGAATTTTATCGATACGACGGCAACCAAGGGTATCATAAACTTCATAATTAAAGATATTAAGTTTTACATTACCAATCTATCTAATTCCAGCACCAATTCTGTGAGCAATTTTTTTCTAAAAGGCAATATTTCCTGGAATACCGGGGAGCCGGACGGCAAGCTTATTCTTCAGGGTTGGGCAAATTTTTACAAGAAGGACATGCTTGCTGCTTTAAAGGTTGAAAATATCGATGCCGTCGTTTTTTACCCGTATTATTCAACCTGGGTAGATTTAGGAAAAGCGCGTATTGATAAAGCTAAGCTTAATTTTAGCAGCGAGATCAAGGGTACGAATAATAATGTTGATGCGGTATCCCATTTGGAATTAGTAGATATTGTGCGCAAGGTGCGTACTCCTAAAGAACCGCAGGAGAAAGCGGAGAGGCTGACCGATGCGGTGTTGGATATGTTCAAAACGATGAATCAGGGAAAGGTAGTTTTGGATTTTACTCTGCATACAAAAATGGACCGGCCGATTTTCGGTTTCGGCGATATTAAATCCGCGTTTGAGGGCAAGCTTATGCAGGGCAGGGCAAGGGCCGGTTTAAGGCCCCAGGATATGCTGTTGTTGCCGGCTAAATTACTGCAGAGCGGGATTAAAAGCGGCACGGATTTTTCTAATGCCGCCCTTGACGGCG
>JAHFFR010000027.1:3851-17907 GCA_023247825.1 Candidatus Omnitrophota bacterium | reverse complement strand
TTCATTACCCCTCTCCTTTCTCAACCACCAAAACCGAATTAATCCCGCCCCTGCCGCGCGAAATAATCAACGATCTATTTACTTTATATTCTCTCGCCTCTTTGGCCGCATAATTTAAGCCATTTAAAACCGGAGTTTCTAAATTTAATGTCGGCGCAACTAAACTATGCTCCATGGTTAAAAGCGCGATAGTCATATCTACCGCGCCCGAAGCCCCGAGTAAATTTCCAAACATGGATTTCGGGCAGCTTATCGGGATATTTTTTAGATCCTCTCCGAAAACTAATTTTAAGGCTTTAATTTCAGAATCATCCCAAAGATCAACTGCCAGGCCATCTAAACTGATATACCCGATTTCTTCCGGATTTATCTTTGCCGCGCTAAGCGCCAGATTAATGGCGCGCGCAAGCTCCTCCCCGTCTGCGGCGCAATTAATTCTATCTACCCCGTCGCAGGAGCTGCCGTAGCCGCTGATTAAACCTAAAATATTAGCCCCTCTTTTTTTGGCCCGGCTTACGCTTTCCATCACCACAATTCCCGCGCCTTCGCCGATAACAAAACCATTACGCTGTTGATCAAAGGGCCGGTATGCCTGCTGGGGAAATTCATTATTTTTTGACAGCGCCCCATAGGTATTACAGCATAATAAAGCATAAGGAGTAACCGGCGCCTCCATCCCCCCGGCTAAAATCATATTTAATTTATCTTTTTCCAGAACTTTCTTGGCGTAACCTAAAGCCATAAGAGAGCTGGCCCTGTCGCTGACCACGGTCTTGCTAAAACCTTTTATCCCGTAATAGATAGAGACCTGCCCCTGGGGAGCGGCGGGAAACCAGGCGGAAGCCATATAAGGAGAAACCCCTTCCCTGCCTTCTAAATATAAATCCCTTAATTCCGTCTCCGCGTAAAGCCAGCCGCCAATCGCATTTCCCAGAAAAATCCCCACAAGATTTGGATCTTCATTTTTAATATCAATCCCCGCATCCTGCAAAGCCATTTCCGAGGCAACCAACGCCATATGCGAAAAGGCGTCGATCTTTTTTAAAAGCCTTTCGGATATATGGCTGTATTTTTCCAGATCATCAATTTGTCCGGCGATGTGCGTCGGATAGAGTGAGGCATCGAAACGGGTAATTTTTTTAATAAATGACCGGCCGCTTTTAATATTTGCCCAGAATTGCCGCTTGCCAATCCCTGAAGGGCTGACTACGCCAATTCCTGTGATTGCGATCTTTTCCATTATCCACCAAACCTTCTTAAGATAAGCGAAGAATGTATCCCCGAGAAACCGCTTGAGGTTTTTATAACCGTATCAACCTTTTTTTGGATCGCCTGATTCGGAATATAATATAAATCGCACTGCGGGTCTTTTTCCTCCTGATTTATCGTCGGAGGCAGGATATTTTTTTCAAAAATCATCGCAACGATGGTCATCTCAATGGCGTTTGCCGCAGCCAGAGGATGGCCGATCATGGATTTAAGCGAACTAATCGGCAGTTTATACGCGTAATCCCCGAAAATTGCTTTATAAGCATTGCTTTCAAAAATATCATTCATCCGCGTGCTTGAGCCGTGCGCGTTAATATAATCGATTTCGCCGGGCTTGACCCCGGCGTCTTTTAAAGCCAGGCTGATGCAGGTTTCCATCGCCCTGCCGTCAGAAGGAAGGTCGGTCATATGAAAAGCATTGCAGCTGGTGCCGAAACCCAAAACTTCGCAGTAAATCGGCGCGTTGCGTTTTAAGGCATGATTTAATTCCTCAAGGATTAAAATCCCCGCGCCTTCTCCAAGCACAAACCCGTCGCGCTTATTATCAAAAGGCCGGGATGCTTTTTGCGGCTCATCATTACGCGCGGATAAAACATTCACTACATCAAAAGCTCCGAAGGTAATCGGGGTAAGCGGGGCCTCTGCCGCCCCGCAAACCATTACATCCTGCTCGCCATCCTGGATGCTCTCTAAACCAAAACCAAGCGAGTCAGTGCCGGCGGTGCATCCTGTAGAAATTGTATTACAAATTCCTCTTAACCCGTAACGGCTGCTGATTTCTATCGAGGGAGTATTAAACATCGCGGCATCATAAAGATCCGGGCGCACTAAAGCCGGATTAATAGGCTTCTTACCGTCCTCAGTAACTAAAGCAAACTCCTCCTCCATATATTTTGTTCCGCATATGGCATTGGCTAAACAGACGCCAACGCGCTGGGTATCCTCTTTTGAAAAATCCAACTTGCTGTCCTCTATAGCCATTTTCCCGGCAGTCACTCCGAACTGAACATAGCGGTCCATGCGCATGGCTTCCTGGTGGTTTAAGCCTAATTTAAAAGGATCGAAATCCCTTACCTCAGAAGCGATCTTGGTATTAAATACAGACACATCAAAGCCGGTTACCTTACGCACTCCGGATTTACCGCCTGAAAAACCTTCCCAGGCATTAACTTTCCCGATACCATTAGGTGAAATTACCCCGATTCCGGTAATTACTACTCGTCTTTTAGACATAGATCCTTCGCGGAGTTTACACTGAGCGAAGCGAATGTGCTCAGGATAAGTTCGGCCAGACAACTTATGTTCACTTTGTTCCATAAGTTGTGGCCTCACTTACTTTAAAAATAATATTGCCGCCGTCCGGACAGGTGACCGTATCAATTGAATCCGGATTTTCCATAAAGAAGAATTTTGCCCCGAAATTTAAGGCAAACAGGGCAGGAAAAGCTGTGTGGAATGCCGCTCCGCAAAAACCCGGGATACATTTCAGGCCAACAGTCTCCCATTTATCGCCGACTTTATAACCAAAGCTGCATTTTCCTTTTGCCTTAACCACTTCAATGATCATTTTTTTGGGGGCAGGGCCTTTGTGTTCGGGGTCACGCTCGATAAACTCCAGATTGCCCTGTTTATCCAGTACTTCAGCTTTAAATTCAAGCCTTCCTCCGTCGGGGCAGGTCACCAGCAGGCTGCGCTGGTTATCGCGGAACCCGAATTTGGCGCCAAAGCTTAAAGCATAGATTACCGGAAAAAGCGCGTGCGCCAGCCCCAAACAGAAATGTTTTGGCGCATGCGTAAAATCCTCTAAAATAAATTCATCGCCTGTTTTATAACCGTGGTAGCACTCTCCAAAAACCCCTGTTACTGTCAATTTTAGGCGGCAAAAAGGCGTCTTGACTTCTTCCATTTTTAAATAAGCTCCTTGACTCTTTTAATTAAATCATCCTTGCTGAAGAACCTGCCATTCTTCTCAACCTCATGCACCATATCCACCAAGATCTTATTTAGCGGCGCCTGCATATTATTCTCCAGCGCCAGGCGAACAAATTCACCATTAATATAATCAATCTCTGAAAGTTTACCGCGCATTATGCTTTGTAATATTGAGCCATACAATGGCTCCCTGCTCAGGTTTTTCATAAGTTGTGAAAAAACTGCCGCGGCCTGGTCAGTTTGCATGGAAGTAAGCTTGGTAATATTTTCTACCGGAAAATCCGGCAGGGAAACCAGGTCTATTCCGAGTTTATCAAAAATTTCAAAAGCCTCTTTCCAGATGGCAACACTGATGCGGCTGATAGCCAAGTCGCTAAATACCTCCTGCATGCTTTTACCGGTTATTGCCGGCAGGCAGTTATTGGCATTAACAAAAACCTTTAAGTATTTCATCCCTTTGATATCCCGGCTGATTATCGTAGGGAATGCCTTATCTAAAACCAGGCTTAAGGATAGCATGGCTTCGGTAGGATTAGGGTTAAAAAAACCGCCCAATATCCAGCTGCCTTCAAAATTATGCACTACCCTGCCGGGCTCAAGAGCGGTCGCGCCGAACATAACAATGCTGGAAATGATATTCTCTTTAGGCAGGTACCTGGACACACAAGTATCTGCCTGCACGCCATTTTGCGTAGTAAGCAATAACGAATTTTGCAGTAAAGGGGAGTTATCTTTTAAAGCGGAATCGATATCCTGGGTTTTGGTTGCCAGGATCGCTAAGTCCGGGATATAGTTTAAGGTCTCAGAAATACCGATACGCACTAAAAAATTACCCCTGACCCCTGAGATAGCAAGGCTTTTTTCTTTAATCGCCTTAACTGCGGCGGGCCGGCCGACTAAAGTTACATCTTCGCCTTTTTCCTTAAGATATCCGGCGGCTAAACAACCTATGGCTCCGGCGCCAATAACTGCGATTTTCATATTTTTATCTGATTATTTAGGAAAACCGTACTTTTTATAATCAAAACCTGTCTGTTCAAGCAGGCGGATCATCATACTGTAGAATGGCGAGGGGACATCGGAAAAAAAAGCGGAAACTACATCCTGCTCCTCTACTTGGCCGCAATTACGGTTAAAGGCGATATTCTCCGCCTGGCCCCTGACCACTGATTCAGTGATATGGCGGTGAAATACCGGTATTTTAGAGATTAAGGTTTTAAATTTGACCTCGGTTTCAGCTTCCCAAATCATGAGTTAACCTTATTAAAATTAAGGGGTTGTATCCCAAATGAAATTAAATAGTAAAATTTTACTATTTAATTTTAGTAAATACAGGCTTATTTGTCAAGCTAATTAATATTCTTTCCAGGAAAGAATTTTTTTAGTTGCGGGGTGGATAATAATGCTATAGTGCAGGCCTTCTTTATTGCCGGAAGTAGGAATAACATTAAAGCGCAGATACTCGGATTTTACATCTAATACAGAAAGCAGGGCTAAAAGATCCTGCTCCTGCTTTAGGCCCAAGGAGATAAAACTTCTTAAATCATCCAGTATTTTATTAGCGCTGGAAAAGCCATAGCCCAGCTCTTCGGTAGATGCCGGATCAGGATTCTCAATCTTATGCTCTTGCCGGAAACGTAAAATTGCTTCGGCCAATTCTTTATCCAAGCCTAAAGCTAAAAGCACAGCTTTACTCGCGGTATTAATGTTTATTTTGCCTGTGCCATAGACAGTAACCAAATCCTTAAAAAGCAGGAAATTTTCCTTATTCATGCCCTCGGCTAAAAGCGCTTCATTGATTGAGCTGAACGGCCGCAGCCCGGAATTGACTATTTTTCCCGCCAGCTCCTCGCCTATTCCCGGCAGCCTCTTAAGCACATCCAAAGATGCAGTATTTAGATTAATCAATGCGCCTTCGTCGATAATTTCGGTTTTACCGGCGGGATTATTTTTATCCGCAAAATAATATTTGAAAGAATTATTATCGCACAAAACCTGCTTATTTTCTTCGGTCAACTCGCCGAAAGTATCAAAAAGAGGGGTAGTATCAGACTGCCTGATGTAAAAAACTTTTTTCAGCGCTGCCCGGGCTGTTGGCAAAGATAAAGTTAAGCGTTGATAAGCCTTAGCAAAGCCTATCTCCTGGAAAACCAGGCCGGCCAGCCCCATGCCTAATATGGAAAGGACCATTATTGTCCAAAGGCAGACGACTAAAATACTTGCCTTATTGTGTTTTGGGTAAAAAGACTGTTGAGGCATATTCTTGATTTCCAGCAGTAATAGTAAACCTGACGGCAACGGGTAAATAATCCTGGTCCCACTTTTCTGCCCAGCTATATTTATTCTTATTTAGATCCAGATAAAGATAAGAAAATGCAACTTCTTTAACTTTGGACAAAAAAACTGTTGGCTTTGCTTTTAATTCCGGATCCAGTTTGCCTTCGGGCGTAATAATCTTATCCAGCTTGTCCTCAACACGCATAAGGCAAAGCGAAGGGCCGTCAAAATAATAAGTTATACGGCTGGGAAAATAATTTAAATTTCCGGCAAAACTAATTTTGGATTTTGCGCCAAGAAACAACTTTTTTCTGCAGTCGGGCTGTTCCCTTAATTGGCGGGAAAATCTTTCGGCCTTTAGCAGGATCTTCTGCTGCGCAAGGTCAATATTTTTTATCCGGCGCAAAACAGAGGAACCCGAGCTAAAAGTTGAATAGATTGCGATACTGACAACAGAAAAAATAGAAACCGCGATAAGCAGCTCTACCAGAGTAAAGGCTTTATTGTTTAATTTATTGTTTCTGTTTAGGCAGATAAGTGGAAAGGGTAACATTTTTTGTGGCATTCTGCTCCTGCCAGCTAAGGTTAAGGCAAGCCTGGACCAGATTCTTAGCCCAATCTTCTTCTGGCCGTAACTTGGTTTGGCCTCCAGCAGCCAAAGCCGCCGGCGGGGAGATCTCAGCAACTACCTCTGTATAATCATAACTTTTGGTAGAAGATTTTAAAACACCTCGATCTTCAGAAGCAGATAAGCCGGTGCCTAAACTGGAAACTTCAAGCGCCTCAAACTTTTCCCTGGACAGATTCAAGGCTCCGATAATATTGGCGGCGGCATTTACCCCTTTTAAGGCGCCAATATAGGAATTGGCCACAATGGTCAGGCCAAT
The DNA here is from genome assembly GCA_023247825.1 of Candidatus Omnitrophota bacterium. Classification (GTDB taxonomy): domain Bacteria; phylum Omnitrophota; class Gorgyraeia; order Gygaellales; family Profunditerraquicolaceae; genus UBA6249. The sequence goes on along the minus strand of JAHFFR010000027.1, from coordinate 11,542 downwards.
TCCCAATATAAGAACGCTGAGCATTATTTCAACTAAAGTGAACCCCGCCGGGAATTTTAATTTCAATTTACTCACCCCAGTTTACAATATCATCGGCTGTCCCGGGCTGCCCGTCTTTACCGGAAGAAGAAAGATCGTAACCATCCTGATTATGGTCTCCCGGAGCTTTATATATATAAGGCTTATTCCAGGGATCTATGGATTTTTTCTTTAAGTAAGGCCCGCGCCAGCTTTCTCCGTCCGGCGGGCGGGTCCTTAAGTAATCGAGGGATTCGGGATAATGGCCCATGTCCATTTCATAAAGGTCAAGTGCCAGCGGGATACTTGAATTAATATCTGTTTTTGCCGCTTGAATGCGCGCCTGCTCGGAACGGCCGGCAAGCCGCGGCACCACCATCGCTGACAAGACTCCGATAATAATTACGACAAGCATCAACTCAATCAAAGTAAAAGCTTTTTTCATCAGGCCATCCCCCTATTATTCTATAAAAATGATACTCCCAAAATAGTCGCGTCCATTTTTAACACACTTCCGGAGTCATCTTTGGCAGACAAAGCCATTTTCTCAACATGCAGTAAAATATTGACTTCCTCAACCCCGGAAATAAAATCCAAAATATCTTTTAACTGGCCTTCGGAGCGTAAATTAACCCGATACAGGCTGACCCCTCCCCTTGCCTTGCTTGAACCGGCAAGATTCATGTCCAATATTTGCAGTTTTGACTTCCTTGCCTCGGATTCAATTTTGCTCATTATCATAGCGGACTTATCTTCATCAGAACCCTTGAGGCTGGAGTATCCTTCAATCTGTTTCTGCGCTTTAAGAATTTCCGGCCGGTTATGCTCCAAGGCCATGTATTTACGTATGGCCATTTTAGAATGTGTGATCTCATCGGAATAAATGCTGATTTTTTCGTATACCGGGCCTAAAACAAAACTCTTAATTACAAATAAAACCAGCAATAATCCAATGGCTGTTAATAATATTTTTTCTTTACCGTTTAATTTTCTCATTTTACGACAATCTCAAAATCAACCACATCCTTATCCTTTAACTTGCGCCTTCGGGTATAACGATTCTGCGCGCCTTTAAAAATTTTGGAACTGCTTAAAGCGTTGGTAAAATCCAGAATATCCGGGATCTGCTGGGCATAGCCCCTGAAAGAAAGATTCTTCTGCCACTCCCAATTATAATTGGTAATCGTTATGCTATCCGGGCAGAGGCGGTTTAATTCATGCAAATAAGATAATACCGAAGCTTGGGGGTCTACATATTGCCTGGCTATTTTTAATTTATTGGCGACATCATCCAATTCCTTGGTATCCTTGCTTAAAGAAGTAACTTTGGCCTTAAGGCCCGTAGCATAAAATTGCTGCTGGATCAGCCTTACCAAAGCTATGCCGCCTAAGGAGATTAGTATATAAATTAAGGAAACCCCGAGGATCATCAGCTGCTGCAGCTTGGATTTCATCTCTTTTTTTATCTGCAGCTCGGGGACAATAAATTTAATATCGTCCTTGGCTACCTGTGAGCTAAACCCCATTACCGCCGACAAAGAGACATCTTTTAAGCCGTTTGAAGCAAAGCTGTCATATTCTTTTACGGCTAAATACTGCGCTTTCAAATTAAAATCTTTTGCCAAAACCCCCTCGACAAGGATGACCCGCTGGCTTGAGGCGCCGGTTAAAAACAGCTTTTCACATTTGGCTTCGGGGATTTCATTGCTTAACGCCGAGAGCGCCTGTTTTAATTCAATGGCAAACCTTTCTTTTTCTTGATCGCTTTTTAATTGCGAAGCCCCCTGGGGGATTACTACGCTTGAGCCTAATTTATGATTGTGCACTAACACAAGATCGCTGTAATTTGCATCAATATCTAAAATCATATACGCGCCTTGCAAGGCAGATTTATCGCCTAGCGCATCAGCCACATAATACGGGAGGCCCTGAGAACTCATTAGAATTGATTCCGGAAGGATATTTAAGGAAGTAAAAGAACTGACAATGTTTTTAAAAACATTTTTTAAGGCAACCGCCAGGACAATATGGCTGTTACTTACGCCATCAAACCCCAAATTCTGATACGCCCAGCAGACCTCTTCCTTATGATATGGTATCTGGCGCATAAGATAGAGCCCAAGCATCTGCTCAATCTCTTTTGGTTCCTGCGAAGGCAGGTCTACGCGGCGCACTGTTATTTTATTGCGGTTAAGCACCACGAAAACATCAATATCCTTGCCGCTTTTATTTTGTTTTAATATCCTGCTTAAGGCCGCGGAAATTACCGCAGGCTCGGTACTAGGCAAAGACTCCGCCGTAATTTTCCTGCCGACGCTGACTTTGAGCCAGGATTCCGCAAGCTCTATAACTACCTTAGTCCTCATAATTATTCTTATCCGCCAATAATAGTATTCATATTGAATATCGGAAGAAGCATAGCAATAACCATCGCGCCGATAACCATGCCCAAAACCAGGATTATTGCCGGCTCAATAAGGGAACTGACGGTTTTTAAGTCTGCCTCAATCTCTTTCTCATAAGATTCGGCAATATCCGCAAGCACGCTGTCTAACCTGCCGCCCTCCTCCCCGACGCGGACCATCTGGATGAAAAATTCCGGGAATATCTTGAATTTTGCCAAGGCATCTGAAAAAGGCATGCCCTCGCTGATATCACGGCGCACCAATTCAAGCTGGCTGACATAAACCGGGTTCCCCATTATCGGCCCGGCATCAGTTAGCGCGGAAAGCAGGTTAACTCCGCTTTTTAAAAGCAGCGACAGGCTTCTTGAGAAATTAGCCACAGATTGTTTATAGACAATATCTTTGGCAATAGGCATATAGTATTTCATACGGCTGAAAATACTTTCACGGCCGCCCCGCCTATATTTAAAAATGAAAACAATAACGGCAATGAATATAATTATAAATAACCAATATGCCTTGAGGAAATTTGAGATGTTAAGCAGGATAAGCGTAGGCATAGGAAGCTGCGCCTGAAAATCTTCAAACATTCCCGCTAAGCGGGGCAGGACAAATGTAAGCATTACAAATATTGTGCCTATGCCGACTAATGTCATAAAGATAGGATAAGCAAGCGCCTGCTTGACTTTCAGCTTTAACTCCTCAAGCCGGCGCAGGTAATCTAAAAGCTGGATAAGCGCGTCTTTAAGCTTTCCCGTTGCTTCCCCGGTGTGAATTATATTTATATAAAGCGGAGGAAAATACTGCGGGTAACGGCTAAGGCAGCCGGAAAATGAGAGGCCGTCCTTGATGTTTTTTATAATATCTCCGAGCAATATTTTTTCTGTCCGGTTTTTACAATTGCTTTCCAGGAGCCTTAAGGCGCTAAGCAGTTCTACGCGGGAATTAATCAAATTATAAAGTTTCTGGGTAAATAAAACCAGCTGCTTTAGGCCCCATTTCCCGATTGGATATGAAACAGTTTCGGCCTTGGATGCTGCTGCAGAAACGGGCTGGCTGATTAACGGCTCGACGGAAACCGGGACCAGGCCTTTTCTCTGCAAATCTTCAAGCACAGCCTCAATACCGGCCCCTTCAATTCTGCCTTCAATAATTTCATTAAGGTTTTTTTTGGCCTTGTATATAAATATCATTTTATTCTAACTCCACCACACGCATAATTTCTTCTTTAGTAGTTAATCCCTGCTCAGCCATAAGCATGCCGCTTTCCATAAGCGTGCGCATGCCTTTTTCCCTGGCCTTTGCCTTAATCTCCCCGGAACTCTTATGTTCGGTAATCATATTGCGGATATCATCGTCAATAAGCATGATTTCATATATCGGCTTTCTGCCTTTGAATCCCGTTTCACTGCAGGACTCGCAGCCCTTGCCGCGGCATGTCGGGCAAACGAGGCGCACCAGGCGCTGGGCGATAATTACCTCAACCGAAGAAGCCAATAGATACGGCTCAATCCCCATATCCATAAGCCGCGCGATACCGCTGGCAGAATCATTGGTATGTAAGGTAGAAAAAACCAAATGGCCGGTAAGCGACGAGCGGATTGCCAGGTCCGCGGTCTCAGAATCGCGAATTTCGCCGATCATCATAATATCGGGGTCGTGCCTTAAAACACTCCTTAAGGCGCTGGCAAAAGTTAAGCCCACTTTTGGATTAACATGAATTTGGGTTATTCCTTCAATGGCATATTCGACCGGGTCCTCAATGCTGATAATCTTTACCTCTTTACGGTTTAAGCGGCTAAGGCAGGTATAAAGCGTGGTAGTTTTCCCGCTTCCGGTCGGGCCGGTAATCAAAATAATCCCGTGCGGTTTTTGTAAAAGCCTGACGATTGTTTTTAAGTCTTCCGGCGAGAATCCTATTTTATCCAAATCCAATAATACCTGGGAAGGCAGGATACGGATAACCACATTTTCTCCAAAATATCCCTGCAATATTGAAACCCTCAAGTCTACTTCCTGCCCGTCAAGCAGGCGCACCTTGGCCCGGCCGTCCTGCGGGATGCGGTGCTCGACCACATCCAAATGGCACATGATCTTAATGCGCGAAACAATTGCCGGCTCAACATAATAAGCATCCTGCGGCATTTTCATTTCCCGCAGGACCCCGTCAATACGGTAACGCAAGACTACTTTATCTACGTATATTTCGATATGGATATCCGTGGCGCGCATCTTGATTGCCTCAGAGATTATCTGATTAACCAGCTTGATTACCGATACTTCGTCGGCATTTTTTTCTATATCTTCGACGCTTTCGTCTTTTGCAAGCTTGGTGCCCTGGCTGATTTTTCCCTCCATAATCTTATCAATAGTGCCGGCCACCGCGCCATAATATTTATGTATCGCTGCCTCTACCTCCTGGCGGCTGGTTAAAATCCGGTTTACCCGAAACCCCATGTTCAATTTAATATTTTCCGCCATCCAGACATCCATGGGATTATACACTGCAACCGTTAATACAGTCCCTTCCAGGCTAATCGGCATAAAACCATAATGCTGCACAAACTTTGCCGGCACTGCTTTAACCGCGTCAGTAGATATACGCGCGTCTTTTAAATGCGGGAAAAAAGGCATATTAAATTGCTCAGAGAGCGCCTTATACAGCTCTTCTTCTTTTAATAAACCTTTGGACACCAGGATATTTCCGAGCATATCTTCCTGAATAGATGAATCTTTAAGCGCCTGAATAAGCTGTTCCTGGGTAATGCAGCCTTTTTTTACCAGTATCTCCCCTAATAATTTATTCGACATATTTAGCTCTCCAATTTTCCTATACAGTAAAGGCGGTTTTCGTCAACCTTATCTAATTCACCCCCGATAATCCGTTCGCATCCGGAAATCGTATCCTCCAACGAAACAAACGCACCCGGCCTGCCGGTATAAAGTTCGGCGGTAAAAAACGGCTGGGAAAGAAAATTCTGCAGTTTCTTTGCCCGGTCAAAAATAATTTTTTCTTCGGGCGCAAGCTCCTCTTTACCGATGATCGAAACAATACGCTCCAGTTCATCATAACGGCGGAAATGCCGCAAGACATCCTGGGCAACGTCAAAATGCCTTCTGCCGACAATCGAAGGAGCCAAAGAATTTGCTGATGATTGTAACGGGTCAATCGCGGGAAAAAGCCCGCGCTGCACCAGCGTCCTTGAGAGGACAATCAAGCTATCCATGTGCGCAAATATCGCCACAACCGCAGGATCCGTCATATCATCCGCGGGCACATAAACCGCTTCAATAGCGGTGATACTGGCGCTTTTCTCCGAGTGGATTTTTTCATGCAGCTGGCTTATCTCGCTGGTTAAAGTTGACTGGTACCCGCCCTCCGAAGGGATTCTTCCTAAAAGAGTGGAGAGCTCGCTTCCTGCCTGCACAAAACGAAAAACATTATCCATAAAGAAAAGCACGTCTTTTCTTTGAGCCAATACTAATTCTGCCAAGGCAACCGCGGTATGCGCTGCTTCAAAACGCATGCCCGGTGATTCGTTCATTTGGCCAAAAACCAAAATGGAGCGCTTGAGGAGGTCGGCGCGTAAAAATTCATGATAAAGTTCATTGCCTTCGCGGATACGCTCTCCGACGCCGGCAAAAACACAGGTGCCGCTTTGATAAGTGATAATATTATGGATAATTTCCAAAATAAGGATTGTTTTACCGCAGGCCGCTCCTCCGAGCAGGCCGCTTTTAGACCCCTTAACCAAAGGAAAAAGAAGGTCAATCATCTTAATCCCGGTATAAATTACCTGCGGCTTTTGGGCAGTATCCAGGTCAACTTCTAATCTGGAATTTACGGATATATTTTTAATCGGCACGCTATCGCTTGTATCAAATTCGCCTTTATGATCAATCGGGCTGACCAACGCATTCAGCACCCGGCCGTAAAGCTGATTTACATCTTTCGGGACAACTATGCCTTTTCCTCCCATCGAAACAGGCATATTCCTGGCAACGCCATAAGTAAACCCTAGCGCTACAGTCCGGCAGGTATTATTTCCGCGATGCTCGACTACCTGTAAACCGATATTTTCTCCCGTGCTTGCGCGCACACCAAGCATGGTGCCAACCGGAGGCATGCTGACGCCGGGGGAAAACTGCGCGTCTACTATTGAGCCATAAACCGCTGATATTTTAGCTAAAGACTCGGAAGGATCCATAATTTATTTTTCTTTCCCTATTAACCGCGCCGCCGTCAGTTCGCGTATTGACTTATCGGATAAACCATGCAGGTATTTAAAATATTCCATGTGTAAGTGGCTGTTTATCTTGCCCAGCTCCTGCACACTGCCTTCCAAATGCATGATACGCGCGGCAAATTCCGAAAGCTTGGCTGACCAAAAAATCTGGAAAAGGCGGAAATCCAGCCAGCATTTAGCCCATCCTTCAATTACCTTTTCAGCATCGGGCTCAATCAAAAGATGCGGCAGGGGCCTGGAAACTCCGCCTGAGCCGGATAGAGGCAGTAAAGTTTCAAGCTCCGCCTGCTGGCTGGTAATGTTAAGGAAGTGCGAATAAACCACATAAACCCTGCCGACCTTACGGCCAAGATACTGGCCTAAGAGGTAATCTCTTACCCCTGCCAATAACTGCGCGTCAATTTTTTCGCCCGGTGAATCAAAAAAAGAAAAATTTATCTGGATTTCTCTTAAATAATTAGCTCCCTGCTGGCCGCAGACTGCGATAAGATCCTGCTGTTTTCTTGAGTTAAGCAGCTTATTTACCAGAAGAAAGTTTAACTCCCCCAAAAAACCCTCATCGCTGCTTACTAAAAGCAGAAGCGACGGCAGGTTATCTTTTGGGGTCAAAAGGTCGCTGATTGCTCCCGAAGAAAACAAAACACCAAAAACCTCGTCCAGCAGCCGGATAAAATCTCCAGAAGGCTCGGCCCTTAAGCGAAACTGGTTGAACTGCGAAGTGGCTGCCAGCTTCATTACTTCAACCAAATCACCCAGATTTTTATTAAACTGCAGGTTTGATTTTAACCTGGCTACAGGAATCATTTACTTGTTCTGGCCGCGGAAAAATTCCCTTATTGATTTATCTAAGAGCAAGGTAATTTGTTCCGTCAGCTCACCTTGATCGTTCAATTGCTTCATTAAATCATGCTGATGTTTGCACAAATAGGCAAAGAAATTGGTTTTAAATAATTTTACCTGGTCTATGCTGATTGACTCAAGTATCTTTTGGCTGAATGCATAAAAAATAGCGATCTCTTCC
>JAHFFR010000027.1:1865-3751 GCA_023247825.1 Candidatus Omnitrophota bacterium | reverse complement strand
TAAATCATGCTGATGTTTGCACAAATAGGCAAAGAAATTGGTTTTAAATAATTTTACCTGGTCTATGCTGATTGACTCAAGTATCTTTTGGCTGAATGCATAAAAAATAGCGATCTCTTCCGCCTGGGAGACAGGAGCGCCGTTTTCCTGGACTAAAAGTTCATAAAGCGCCTTGCCCCGCTGCAGCTGCTGCGCGGCTTCGGGGCTAAGCTTGGTACGCAGCCTTGTTAAACGAAGCAATGACCGGTATTGCACATATTCGTAACGCAGCCCCTGGCTTAATTTACGGATAGCCGGGCACTGGACCTTGCTTCCGATACGCGAAACCGAAAGCTCCAAGTCAATCGCCGGCTTAAAACCTTCCTGGAAAAGCCCGGAGTTTAAATAAATCTGGCCGTCGGTCATTGAAACAATATTGGAACAGATATAACCGGTAATATCCCCCTGCAATGTTTCTGCCAGCGGAAAAAATGTCATTGTCCCGCCGCCAAATTCCTGCTTCAGGCGGCCGGCGCGCTCCATAAGCTGCGAATGCAGGAAAAAGATATCTCCGGGATATGCCTCCCTGCCCGGGGCACGCTCAAGCAATAGAGACATCTGCCGGTAAACCCAGCTGTGCTTGGTTAAATCATCAAAAATTATTAAAACATCGCGGCCTTTATGCATAAAATATTCGCCGAGGGCGGCGGCAGTATAAGGGCAGATGTATTGTTCGCTTGCTGAAGAGCTTGCCGAGGCAGAGACAGCTAAACAAAAATCCATGCATTCCTGCTGGCTAAGCGCTTGTATAATTTTATTAAAAGCGGCGCTGGAGCCTCCGATCCAGCAGTAAATACAGACAACATTCTTGCCTTTCTGATTGATTATTGTATCAAGGCCGATACTGGTTTTGCCGATCTGCCTGTCTCCGACGATCAATTCGCGCTGGCCTTTTCCTATCGGGATAAGCATATCGATAATTTTTATTCCGGTATGCAAGGCTTGGGTTATCGGCTCGCGCTCCATAACTCCGGTCGCCTGGCGAAAAACGGGATAAATTTCCGAATGCTCGATGTTACCCTTTCCATCTATGGGATTGCCTAAAGGATCAACTACCCTGCCGATGAAATTATCCCCTACCGGAACATTGAGCAGCCTGCCGCGGCTTGAGACCGTATCGCCGACCTTGATTTTGCGCTCATCGCCGAAGACAATCCCAAAGGAAAACTCGGGATTAAATTCAACGATCATCCCTTTTAATGCGTGGCCGTTCGGATGGCTTGCATTTTCAAATTCAATCACCGCGCCATACGCAGCATTAGGCAGGCCGCTGATTTTCACGATACCCTGCCTAAGCTCTTCAATCCTTCCGACTTCCTTTATATCTAGTGCTTCAATTTTCATTTGCTTTTTAATTAGGGACAGCGGCTATTTATTTTAATAAATAGCCGCTGTCCCTAATTTACTTAAGGTGAGGGATAATTCTTTGGAGCTTATTTTTCAGCGTTCCGTCGATAACCATCCCGCCCATATCCAGTGTCAGCCCGCCGATAAAACTTGGATCCAAATGTTCGCTTAGTTCTATTTTCTTGCCGGTTTTCTGCTCAAGGAGGTGCTTGATTTCATCCCTTTGCCTGTCTAAAAGCGGAAAACTGGAGGTAACCTTGATTACCGGATTGCCTTGCATGTTAAATTGCTCTTTTGACAGGCGGGAAATCTCCTGGATTATGCCGTTTGCAAACTCATATTGCAGGGCAATCTTATCGGTTTCAGTAAGCAGCTCGGCAATCATTTTAGAGGCAAGCTCCACGCTTTGCGCCTGGATATCCTTGATCACGCTTGTTTTAAGTTTTTCGGCTTCAACCCGGCCGGCGGCGACAATCTCTGCTGCCTGCAGCTTAGCCTGC
>JAHFFR010000027.1:0-1765 GCA_023247825.1 Candidatus Omnitrophota bacterium | reverse complement strand
CGCGTATCAGAAAAAACAATATTTCCTTTTTTAAGCCGGGCCACAAAAGGCTGGTGAAAATCCAACACGCACATTTCACCGTCCGCCGCCGGCAGGTTTACTTTTTTTGCCATCCCCTGCCAGATTGCCCCTTTAGGCTCTAAGATTGCAAGGCGCATAATTTCCTTTTAAGCTGCGCACCACTTGTTTTTACCGCTAGTCTTGGCTTGATAAAGAGCATTGTCTGCTTTTTCAATTAACTCGACTATTTCTTTGGCATCATCCGGAAAAGTAGAGATACCTATACTTATCGTAGTCGGAAAATACAAACCTACCTGCACGCGTATACGTTCCGCGATAATCTGGGCGCCTGCTTTATCCGTCTGCGGGAGTATAATAATAAATTCCTCTCCGCCGTAACGGCTCACCATATCCACGGCGCGCACAGAACTTTTCAAAACCTTGGCAACGCCTTTGAGCAGCTCATCCCCCGCAGGATGGCCCTGCACATCATTATAGTTTTTAAAATTATCGATGTCAAGCATTAGTAAAGAAAGCGACGCCGGAGACCTCTTCACACGATTGACTTCAACATTAATTAACTCATTGAAATAACGGCGGTTAAATAACCCGGTCAGCCCGTCTTTTACTGCCAAATCCACCAAATAATCCTTATCATCGCTGGTTGAGAGCAGGAAATATCTTTCTACCGCCCGCTCAACTACAATACGTATCTCTGAACTGTTTAAAGGCTTGGTAATATAACCATAAGCCCCTGCCTCCATTGCTTCTACGGCTGAACTGACAAAAGAGTAGGGCGTGAGCACCAGGACATTCACCCCGGCAGATATTTTATGCGCCTCATGGGTAAATTGCGCGCCATTCATCTTTGGAGAACGTAATTCAGTAATTACGACGGGGAAGTTGCCTGTCCGCAGCATCGTAAGGCCTTCCTGCGGGCTGTTAACCAGCCAGGCGCGGTAACCTGCGGTTTTCAAAGCCGACTCCAAAGAGCTTGCTGCTGCGGGGTCATCCTCAATCACTAAAATATTAATTTCCTGCTGCATCTAAATCCTCCTTAGAAAATCCTTCCAGGCCGATTCCATTTCATCAAGGCTTGCAAAACGATAAACACTAAACAATGCTTTCTGCCACGGCACTCCGTCGCGAAGCTTGCGGCTGAAATCTAAAAAACTATCCTTGCCATATTCGTTGATCAAAAAAAACATTATTGAAGCTGACTCGGCGTAAAAAAGCTGCGGCTGGATATCGCCGCCGAGCTTATAGATTCCAAAAAGCTCCGGGAGTTTTAGATAATTATTTTGCAAAACCAGGTTCTTGGCAAACCGCAGGCGGCCTTTAAGGTAGCTTGTTTCCTGGGAGCAGGCCAAGCCTTCATCAATCCAAAGCGGCAGTGCGACTTTTTCTCCCACAAACTCGCGGAATACTATATGCGCCATCTCATGCGGCAGGATCGAATCAAAAAAACCACTCTGACCGATAAAACTTTTTATCATCCTATTATTCACCGATACTACTGCTCCCGCCCAGCTGGCACGCTGCGTGTCTTTATGAAAATCCTCGGCGTTCTGGTAAAGATAAATCTTTGCGCGGTTATCCCAGCTCCAGAAATCAAACCTGCGATAACCCAATTCATTCACAATGCTGTTATAATAATCTTCGGCTTTGTAGATAAGCTCGCTTACGAAACCCGTGGGGGCCTCCTGGTAATAAATTACAAAATGCTGCGATTTTTCAGTCTGCCAAAACGAGCTGGTTACTTCGG
>JAHFFR010000002.1:69325-72127 GCA_023247825.1 Candidatus Omnitrophota bacterium | reverse complement strand
TTGGAGGCGACGAGCGGAATTGAACCGCTGAATAGTTGTTTTGCAGACAACTGCCTTACCACTTGGCTACGTCGCCAAAACTTTAAATAATCTTTTTGACTTCTTTAATTATAGTTTCAACTTCCGCCAAACAACCCATCCCTACCGCCCCGCAAGCAAGCACCCCTTTATTCGGAGCTATAAATTTATAACCGCAAGATTTTAATTTCGCGATATTGCTTTGAGTAATCTTATTATTATACATATTCTCATTCATCGCCGGAGCGATTAAAACTCCTGCTTTGCTTGCGCAAACAACGCAGGTCAATAGATCGTCGCAGATTCCCGCCCCAAGCTTTGCGATTATATTGGCTGTCGCCGGAGCGATTAAAATTAAATCCGCTTTTTGCGCCAAAGCCACATGCTCAATCTCCCAGCTATCCTGTTCATCGAATATTCCTCCCCGGTAAACCCGGTTAGCGCTCAGGCTCCGGAAAACAACCGGTTTAATTAACTCCTCTGCCTCTTTGGTCATTACTACATGCACCAAAAATCCGCAAGCTTTAAGCCGGCGGATTATCTCGCACGCTTTGTAAATAGCAATGCTGGCAGTTACGCCTAAAATAATATTTTTTTCTTTTTTTATCATTACTCTTTTGCTTTTGTTTTCCTGGCCTCAATCTTACCGGCGGCAATTTCATGTAAAGCCACGGTAGATGGCTTTATGGAAGCATCATCTGCGACTAATTTCGGCTGGCCTTCGGCAATCTCTAATGCCCTCTTGGAAGCTAAAATTACCAGCTTGTAAATTGACCCCATACTTCTGTCTAAAAGTTTTTCCCTGCCTTGGTAACCCATCTTTTACCCCCCCCAAAGTAGCATGCTAAGTATTAATTTCCCGCAAGAATATATCTTTTAATTTCCCAAGCGCAACCCGTAGGTTTTGATTTAAAACACAATAATCAAATTGTGAAGCTGCCAAAAGTTCCCGGCGCGCAAGGTTAATTCTGCGCGCTATTTCTTTTTTGTTGGTCCGGCTGCAGCGGTTTTCTATCCTGCTCTTTAGCACATCAAGCGAAGGCGGCAGGACAAAAACTGTTACCGTATTATCAGGGTATAATTTTTTAAGGATCCTGGCGCCTTTAAGGTCTAAACATAACCCTATATTCCTGCCGGAGCGTAATTTACTTTCCAATGGGCCTTTAGGCGTTCCGTAATAATATCCCAAATACCGGGTCCATTCAAGAATTTTTTTTGCTTTTAACAGGCGCTTAAACTCTGGCTCCGTAACAAAAAAATACTCGAACTTATCCCTTTCTCCGGTGCGCCGGGGACGGGTTGTGATAGAGCGTGATTTTACAAGCAGTTTTCCAATTTTTTTGCCTTTGATTAAACCGGCCAGAAGGGTGGTCTTGCCCGAACCCGAAGGCCCGCAGATGATAAAAATTTTCCCAGGCTTAATTTGGCTTTTATTGGCTTTCACTACTCGATATTCTGTACCTGTTCGCGGATCTTTTCAATCTGGGTTTTCATCTCTACGGCACGGCCTGAAATAATCATATCAAATGACTTTGCGGCCAGGGTGTTGGCCTCCCGCTGCATCTCCTGGGTAATAAAATCCAGCTCTTTTCCGATAGGCTGGCCTTTGGCAATCTTGGCTTGAAAATTCTTAATATGAAAATGCAGGCGGTCTATCTCTTCGGCAATATCCGCCCCTTTTAAAAAAGCCAGGCGCTCCTCTTCCGCTTGAATTTTATTAATTTTATTTTTTGCCGCTATTGCAAAACGCCGTTTGATAAAAACCAAATCCTTATTAAGTAAACCGCTTCTGTTTTTTAATAACTTTGCCAGCGCCCTGCCTTCCTTCTGGCGCGCCATTAACAAATTCATAAGTGCCTGTAAAAAAACGGGTTTGAGCTTTTCCCAAATATGTATCCCCGTTGGTTTATTTTCCTTGAGCGATAAAATCCCCGGCAGCCTGATTAAAGAATCCAGGCTCAGGCCTTCATCAATCTTAAACTCTTTTTTTATCCCATTTAGCTCATGCAAATAATTTTTAAGAAGTTTACGGTTTACAAATATCCCCTGGGCCGCCTGGCCCATTATATTTATCGCGCAATAAACCCTTCCCCGCTTAATCCTAGCCTCAATCTCTTTTTTTAATTTATCCTCCAAAGAGATCATGCCGTCGGGTAAATGAAAAACGCTTTCCGTAAATTTATGGTTGGTGCATCTTAGCTCGACGTTGATTCTGCCGATAGAATCGACCTCCGCTTCATGGCTGCCGAAACCGGTCATACTGCTGATCATTTTCTTTTCCATACCTTAAGCCCAGACCCTGCTCTTGTGTTCTTTCCGCGTTAGTTCTTTTGTGGTGTATAGATTAACGATAATCTCATCGGGGCCAAACCAAAGCTTGATCTCCCTCTCTGCTTCCGAATCATTGGATGAAACATGAATTACATTTTCATAAACTCCGCTGGTTGTAATCCTCCCGTAAGAACCGCGGATAGAAGTTGATTCGGCCTCTTCGGGATTAGTTGCGCCGGCTAAATCCCGGCATTTTTTTATCGCATCATTGCCCCAATATACCAGGGCCATAACTTTTTTGCGGTCGTGCAGCTCTCCCTGTAAATATTTAATAATTTCATTAAAAAATGGCTTGTCTTTTAAGTGCTTATAATGCTCCTCTGCCAAAGCCTTTGACACGCGCACCATTTTAGCAGCAACAATCTCAAGCTTGGTTTCGGACAGGCGCGTAAGGATATTGCCGGTTAAGGATTTCTTGAGCCCGTCGGGTTTAATTAAAATTAAGACTGCCTG
>JAHFFR010000002.1:2798-69225 GCA_023247825.1 Candidatus Omnitrophota bacterium | reverse complement strand
TTGACACGCGCACCATTTTAGCAGCAACAATCTCAAGCTTGGTTTCGGACAGGCGCGTAAGGATATTGCCGGTTAAGGATTTCTTGAGCCCGTCGGGTTTAATTAAAATTAAGACTGCCTGACTCATTATTTAATTCCCTCCTTGTGTAGAGAGACGCACCGGCGTATTCCTATAACGCCGGGTGCAATTAGCGCGGGGTGCTAGTAATAACATTGACTATGCGCTGAAGATCTCCCTCTGAATAGAATTCTATATTAATATGCCCGCGTTTTTTTCTTTTGCTGATCCTGACCTTGGTAGCTAAAGCATGCTGCAGCTGCTCCTCAAGGATCGCAATGGCCGGCTCGCGCTGGCCAAGGCCAATGCTTCTTTTTATTGATTTCGGCCGGCTTGTTTTTATCAAATTCTCCAGCTCACGCACAGATAGCCCTTTAGAAATAATATCCTGGGCTAACCTGCGCTGATGGTTTGCGTCTTCAATCTCAAGCAGGGCGCGGCCATGCGCAAAGCTAATGCGGCCTTTTTTCATCTCCTCCTGAATCTCATGCGGAAGCTTAAGCAGGCGCAAGGTATTAGTAACAGAAGCCCTGGACTTCCCTACGGCTTCGGAAATTTTTTCCTGGGTAATATTAAACTTATCCATCAGGTGCTGATACGCGTGCGCTTCTTCAATCGGATTTAGGCCCTCCCTCTGAATATTTTCAATCAAAGCTAATTCTAAAGAATCCTGATCGCTTACATCGCGCACAATAATCGGTACCTCTTGAAGCCCCAAAGAACCGGCAGCGCGCAACCTTCTTTCCCCGGCAATTAATTCGTAGTTATCGCCTCTGCGCCTGACTAAAAGCGGCTGGATAACTCCTTTTTCCTTGATTGATTGGGCCAGCTCCTCAATGCCTTGCTGATCAAAATCTTCACGCGGCTGAAATGGATTTGGTTTTATTTGCCCGGAGTTGACATAAATAACCTCCTCTTTATGCACCGCGCTATCAACCGCTTTTTCAGGAATCAATGCGCCGAGGCCTTTTCCTAAAGCTCTTCTTTCCATTAAACCGCTCCTTTTGAAATTTGAGAATCCAAAGGTAAGCCTAATATTTCTTTACTCAGTTCTTCATACTTTTGCGCCCCAAGCGAATCCTGGTCATACAAAGCAATCGGCTTGCCAAAACTCGGGGCTTCGGTTAAACGGATGTTTCTGGGAATTACTGTATTATAAACTTTATCCTTAAAATGATTGCGCGCCTCTTGAATAACTTCTTTTGTAAGATTGGTGCGGAAATCTGCCATAGTCAAAAGCACTCCTTCAATTTCTAATAAAGGATTGAGATTTTCTTTCACAAGCCTAATAGTATTATGTAGTTGCGTTAATCCTTCAAGGGCATAATATTCACATTGGACCGGGATTACTACTGAATCAGCAGCGCATAAACCATTAATTGTAAGCAGCCCCAGTGAAGGCGGCGAATCAATAATTATAAAATCATAATTATCTTTTTCAGGCAGTAGCGCTCTTTTTAATCTATGCTCCCGGCCTAACGCTCCTACTAATTCTACTTCTGCTCCGGTTAAATCCAAATTAGAAGGAGCAAGCATGAGATTTTCGATTCCGGTTTTCTGAATAATATCGCTGAATTTTAATTCTTCGAGCAGGATATGATACGTGCTTTTTTGGACGTCATGCTTATTTATTCCAATACCGCTGGTGGCATTAGCCTGGGGATCTAAATCAATAAGCATAACCTTTTTACCTGCGATTGCGAGGTATGCGGCAAGGTTAATTGAGGTGGTTGTCTTACCTACTCCACCTTTTTGATTACAGATTGCGATTATCTTACCCATTGGTATTGTTATAGTTACAAATAGTTCCTCGCGGAACATTACCTTTAACTAGATTAATTATCGCAAAACTAAATTAATTGTCAAGCACTTTCTTTGTTGGGAATCACGCTAACACGCACCTTCGCAGGCTTAGCGCCAGGCATGCCAAAAAGCCCCATTTTCTCCTCAGATAAACTCTCTATCTTGACCCGATTACGAGGCAGCTTTAGTTCCTGCAATGCCTTTTCAACAGCCTCTTCAACTGTCTTTCCTTCAACTTCTATAGATTTGACTTTTTTCATTTCTGAGCATTAATACGAAATTGGTAGCCAAGCATCAACGCGCTATTTACAAACCAATACAACACTAATCCTGATGGCATTTGATAAAAAATCACCCCAAACATAATTGGCATAATAATAGACATCATCTTCTGCTGTTGAGCTGCCTCTCCGGTTGCCTTAACCATAGAGATCTTCTGCTGAACAAACATACCAATAGCCATTAAAATTGGTAAAATATTCACTTGATTACCCAATAAGGGTATTGAATTTTTTAGAACAAATAACTTGTCCGGCGAAGACAAATCTTTAATCCACAAAAATTGCGCCCCTCTTAAAGGTGTTGAGCGGATTAATGCCTGGTAAAGCGCAAAGAAAATCGGCATTTGCAGCAAAAGCGGCAAACAACCGCCAAGCGGGTTAACCTTATGCTCTTTATAGAGTTCCATTATTTCTTTATTTAATCTTTGCGGATTATCCTTTAATTCTTTACGAAGGGCCTCAATCTTTGGCTGTAACGCCTGCATCTCTTTCATAGAGCGCATTTGTTTAATTGAGAGCGGGAAAAGTAGCAAGTAAACAGTAATGCTTAATATGATTATTGCCCAGCCCCAATTATGCACTAAACTATAAAAAAATCCGAGTAGCTGTAAAAGAACCTGCGCAATAATATCAAAGGTACCAAAATAAATAATAGCCGACCATTCTGGCTTAATACTATTTAGTATTTTTAAGTCCTGCGGACCCAAATAAATACGATAAGAATGTCCAATTTGATTGTCCAATTTTAAATTTACTTCATTTTCAAATAATCCAACTTCAGATTCCTGCGGATTGATCTTTTTAACATAGGCACTGGCTGCTATGTCTGCGGGTTCAACAATAGCGCAGAAATACTGATCTCGTAAACCGATAAATTTTACATCCTGACTGGTAAAATCCTTCCCAGCTGCAAGGTGCATTGTTTTTTCCTTGCCCCCAAGAAAGATATCCTGATAACGCGACTGGGGATTTTTAGCTGACACATCTAACCTGCCTAAAACTAACTGTGGTTTTAATAATAAGGGAGTGGCGGATAAATTTTGCACTTGTATCTCTAACCCTATAACATAACTATTGTTAGGGATAGTGAATTTCTTTATAATGCGCTTATCTTTGTCTTCATAAATAAATGTAATGGAGTCCTTGGTTATACTCTGCTGTTTGAATAAAAGATTCCCGTCACTACGAAAACCTTGCTTAAGCGCTAAGCTGTGCCCAAGCTTATCTTTAAAAACCACCTCAAGAATATCAGCTTTTGCAGGATTAAAAATTATTTCCCGGCCATCTTGAGTAAACTTCACGGTTTCTTTTACAATATCAGGAGTTGATTGAGTTAACTCCGGAAGCTGAGAAAAAGAAGAAGTTCCCCGTGGAACTGCTTGTAATTGAGAATTTGTTGCTGTAATTCCTTTATTATCAATAACTTGTGGCTTCGGAATCAAGGCCGACCATGTTAATAATACTAAAAGAGATAAAGCAATGGCCAGAACTAAGCGTTTTTCCATAGATTTTATATTAAGGGATCATAGCCAGACCGTCCGGAAAAAGGATGGCAGCGAGATATTCTGGTTAGCCCCTTGAATACTCCTTTAATGAAACCATATTTTAAAATTGCCTGCTTTGTAAACTCAGAACAGCTTGGTTCAAAGCGGCAAAGCGCCGGCAATTGCGGCCTTAAATAGCGCTGATACTTTTCAAGTAAAATAACTGCGAGCTTTATCGGCTTCAAATGCAAAGCCTCTTTCTTCCCTTGCTCCGTCGACGGGCTAAAAGCTTGCGCCCGGATTTGCTTGCCATTTTACTGCGGAAACCATGGCGTTTTTTCCCGACGATATTTGTGGGTGTCTTTAAATTCTTTTTCATCGCTGCTCCTTTTAATTATGTGGATATTTTTTAGGATTTGTGAATTGTAACATACATTTATCAGGCGGTCAAGTTTTTTGTTGACGCCTTAACATAATATTGTATAATATCTAGCGTTTATCTTTTTTGCTTGCAAGTAGTTTGAGCTCTGTTATAATGGCCTTGACTGAAAAAATGGAAAATATTTTTTATCCACAGATTTATGCAAGTTGTGTATAAACTGTTAATACTGTGACTTCCGTCAGAGAAGTGGGTTAATATGCTCGAGATTACTAAGAGATGGGAAGAGGCGCAAGAGGATTTAAAAACCAAGCTCGGAGAGACTATTTTCGCTACTTGGGTTGCTCCTTTAAAATTTTCAGCTCAAGACAGCCAAAACATAGACCTTGAAGCGCCGGATCAATTTTTTAAAGATTGGGTAGAAAAACATTATCTTGGGCTGATCCAGGAAACCTTAAAACTCCGGGGCTTGAATAATCTGTTAGTAAGGCTGGTTGTAAGCCAGACGCAAGGAGATTTGAGCATACCAAGCGCTCCTTCCGAAACAACTATTAAAAATATTCCCACCGCGGGCTTTGTGAATTTAAACTCGCGCTATACATTTGAAAATTTCGTAGTAGGGCCTTCAAACCGGCACGCGCACGCCTATTCACTCGCAGTAGCTAATTCGCCGGCAAAAACTTATAACCCGCTGTTCATTTATGGCGGGGTAGGTTTGGGAAAAACCCACCTAATCCAGGCCATATGCCATCAGATAAAAAATAATGCGGCCTCGCAAGTTAAAATATGCTACATTTCCAGCGAAAAATTTACCAATGAATTAATCGACGCTATAGTGCACCGTTCTACCGCGGCCTTTCGCCAAAAGTACCGTAACCTTGATGTCCTGGTCATCGATGATATCCATTTTATTGCCGGAAAAGAATCTACCCAGGAAGAATTTTTCCACACCTTTAACGCCTTATATGATGCGCATAAACAAATTGTATTCTCCTCGGACCGGCCCCCAAAAGAAATCACTAACCTGCAGGAACGATTGGTTTCGCGTTTTGGTTGGGGCCTAGCCATAGACATACAACCGCCGGATTTAGAAACGAGGGTAGCAATTTTAAAAAAGAAAATTGAGCGCGAACCCGTTAACGTCCCCGATGATGTAATATTTTTTATCGCCGGGCTGATCAAAACCAATATCCGCGAATTAGAGGGGGCGTTAATCAGGACTATCGCGTATTCCTTATTGGAAGAAGAGCCGGTAACTTTACAA
Organism: Candidatus Omnitrophota bacterium; assembly: GCA_023247825.1. GTDB lineage: Bacteria > Omnitrophota > Gorgyraeia > Gygaellales > Profunditerraquicolaceae > UBA6249. The sequence goes on along the minus strand of JAHFFR010000002.1, from coordinate 63,956 downwards.
TTAGCTAAAGAAGTCCTTAAAGATTTATTAAAGGAGCCCGCAAAATTAATTACGGTTGATTTCATCCAGCGCTGCGTGGTAGAGGAGTTTGGGGTTTCCTTGCAGGAGATTAAAACCAAGCGGCGCAACAAACAAGTTGTCCTGCCCAGGCAAATAGCCATGTATTTAAGCAGGGAATTGACAGAATTATCTCTTCCTGAAATTGGAGAGCTTTTTGGCGGGAAGGACCATACAACGGTATTGCATTCTTACAAAAAACTTAAAGAAGATATTAACCGTAATCCCGGACTAAAAGAGCGGATAGAAAAAATTATTCAGGTTATTAAACAATAATACTCAGGTTATTAACTTTCATTTGTTTTTGTAAGTATTATAACCGTAAACACTTATATTCTTCTTCACAGAATTAGGGTTCCATTAAGACTATTACGATTTTAAGATCTTATATAATTATAAATAGAAGGAGATTAAAAAATGAGGTTTAAAGTCAATAAAACTAGTTTAGTGGGGGCAATTCAAACTGTACAAAATGTCATTACCACAAAATCAGCTTTACCTATCCTTTCTAATATATTAATTGACGGTCAGGCAAATAATTTAAGGCTTACAGCAACAGATTTAGATATAGGGATAACCTGTGTAATCCCTGTGGATATCCAGGAACCGGGATCTATTACTGTCCCGGCTAAAAGATTTAGCGATATAATTAAGGAATTCCCTTTAGATGTTATTAATATTACCTCTAAGAAAAATAATCAGGTGACAATAGATTCAGATATGTGCCAGTTTAAAATCATGGGGTTGGCTAAAGAAGAGTTTCCTAAGTTACCCGAATTTAAAGATAAAAAGGCAATTAAAATAGAGCAGTTAGTTTTAAAGCAGGCGTTATCCTTAACATCTTTTGCGGTGTCTTTTGATGAAACGCGTTATGTTTTAAACGGGATACTTTTTAAAATTAGTAAGGGTGTGTTGGTTTTGGTTTCTACTGATGGCAAACGCCTCGCGATTGCTGAAAGGAAATTACCGATAGAATCAGATGTGGAAATAAATATGATTGTCCCGATTAAAACAATACAGGAGCTAAACCGAAACTTAAAAGATGAAGGCGAGCTATCCTTGGTTATCAGCAGTAATCAGGTGTTGTTTGATTTAGGCGGCGTAGGGATTGTATCGCGTTTAATCGAGGGCGAATTCCCGGATTATAAACAAGTTGTGCCGCCGGCATCTGAAAACAAGATGAAGGTGGAACGCGGGAAATTTTTGTTAGCAGTAAAGAGGGCCGCGCTTTTAGCTACACAGGATTATCAGGCGGTAAAATTGGAGGTTTTTAAGAATAAACTGGTAATTTCCAAATCAACGCCTGATGTCGGCGAGTTTCATGAAGAATTACCGGTAGAATATCAGGGCAGGGAGCTGGTAATTGGTTTTAACCCGGTGTACCTAATGGATGTTTTAAAAATCCTGAACGAAGAAATGGTGAACTTAGAGTTAATTGACGCGGAGAAGCCCGGGGTTATACGTATCAGCGGTTATGTGTATATAGTTTTACCTATGCGCCTTAATTAGGCCGTTTTCTTGGGATTAGCGCAATGGAGCTTTTGAAAAATACAGTAGACCAGATTATGGCAGGGCTATCTGCCAAAAAAACCGGTTCTGCCGACGCCGGACCAGAGCAGTGGTTAAAAAAAGCCTTGACAAAGAAAGAGTTGGGGCATATAAAAGTTAAATATTTCAATAAAGGAATCCTCGGCTTAAGCGTAGATTCTTCTGCCTGGTTATATGCTTTAAGCCTGAAAAAAGAAGAATTGCTCAGTAAACTTAAAAAAGAAAACCCTAAATTAAAAAATATCATTTTGCGCATCGGAGAAATATAGTGCCAAAAGAAAAGCGAGAGAAAAAAGCCAAAGAAGAAATAAAAAACAGCCCTAAGCCGGACCAGAAGCCCAAGGCATACGACGCGACCAGTATCCAGGTTTTAGAAGGTATTGAAGCAGTCAGGCGCAGGCCGGCAATGTATATCGGTGATACCTCGATACGGGGGCTGCATCATTTGGTTTTTGAGGTCGTTGATAATAGTGTCGATGAAAGTTTAGCGGGTTTTTGCGACTCAATTGCCGTAGGTATTCAGCCGGACAATAGCATAACCGTTATTGATAACGGCCGCGGGATTCCGGTGGACATGCATAAAACCGAGCATAAACCCGCGGTGGAAGTTGCTTTAACTACTTTGCACGCCGGGGGGAAATTTGACCACCGTTCTTATAAGGTCTCCGGGGGCTTACACGGAGTCGGAGTAAGCTGCGTTAACGCCCTTTCCGACTGGCTGGAGGTAGAGGTAAAAAGAGACGGCAAAATTTACCACCAGCGTTATGAGCGGGGAAAAACCGTTTCTAAATTGACGGTTATTGGCAAAAGCGCCTCCACCGGCACCAAGATAACTTTTAAACCCGATAAAACAATTTTTAGCAAAACAGAGTATTCCTATGATATTCTCGCCCAGCGTTTAAGAGAACTGGCGTTTTTGAATAAAGGCTTGAAAATAAAATTAAACGACGAGCGGACGGACAAAGAAACAGTTTTTGAGTTTTCCGGCGGGGTTGTATCGTTTGTGGAGTATCTTAATAAGAATAAAAACCCCTTACATAATAAAGTAGTTTATTTTGAGAAACTTCAGGATGAAGTTAATGTCGAGGTTGCCCTTCAATATAATGATGGGTATGCCGAAACCATGTTTTCTTTCGCCAATAATATTAATACTATTGAAGGCGGGACACATCTATCCGGTTTTAAATCCGCCTTGACGCGCGCGGTTAACCAATATGCTAAATCCAAAAATTTGCTCAAAGACAATATTGCGATTACCGGCGATGACGTCCGCGAAGGCTTAACCGCGGTAATCAGCGTAAAAGTTCCTAACCCGCAGTTTGAAGGCCAGACTAAAACCAAACTGGGGAACTCTGAAGTAGAAGGACTGGTTGCCTCCAGCAGCTTTGAGGCGCTTACCGGTTATTTTGAGGAAAATCCCCCGGTTGCCAACAAAATTATTGACAAGGTGATTGTGGCTTCGCGCGCAAGAGAAGCTGCGCGCAAAGCGCGGGAGTTAACCCGCAGAAAAGGCGCCTTGGAAGGGGCCGGGCTTCCCGGTAAATTAGCGGACTGTTCAGAACGCGACGCGGCGCTCTGCGAACTTTATATTGTGGAAGGCGATTCCGCCGGCGGTTCGGCGAAGCAGGGCCGCGACAGGAGATTTCAGGCAATCCTGCCGATCAAAGGAAAAATTTTAAATGTAGAAAAATCAAGGATGGATAAAATTTTATCCAACGAAGAGATCCGCACAATCATTACCGCCTTGGGCACAGGTATCGGAGAAGAATTTGACCTGGCTAAATTAAGGTACCACAAATTAATGCTTATGGCTGATGCGGATATTGACGGTTCGCATATCCGCACCCTGCTTTTGACTCTTCTTTACCGTCAGCTGCCTAAACTTGTGGAAGAGGGCCATGTTTATATAACCCAACCGCCGCTTTATAAGATTAAAAGAGGCCAGCGTGAAGAGTATATTCAGACTGAACAGCAGATGAATGATATGCTTTTAGATTTAGGCCGCGAAGGGCATAAATTAATCCGCGTAAAAGATAAGCAAGCTTTTACCGACAATCAGTTCAAAGAGCTATTAAGGCTTTTGGTCGAACTGGATAAGCTCGGAAGGTATTTAGACAAAAAGGGAGTAAACTTTGCTGAATATCTTAGTTTTAGGCATCCAAAGACCAAAAAAATGCCAATTTATAGGGTAAAAGTAGAGGGAAAAGACCAATTCCTATATTCAGATAAAGAGCTCGCCAGTTTTACTGAAAAGGAAGGCAAGGATGCGGAACAGGATGTTTTGCATCTTTTTGAAGCGCAGGAAATTGAGGAGCTGGTTTTAAAAATAGAAAAATTAGGGCTTGGGTTTGAAACCTATTTTAGCGATATCGTTGCCCCCAAAATCGGCACAGCCAAAGAGGCGGAGAAAAAGATAAAGGCAGTTTACCGCATTGAAAATGATGGTGATGTAAAAGAGGTTTTTAGCTTGAAAGAACTGCTTGCTTATATTAAAGAGGTAGCTGCCAAAGGAATGCATATTCAAAGGTATAAGGGTTTGGGAGAGATGAATCCGCAGCAGCTTTGGGAGACGACCATGGATCCTGAGAAAAGGACAATTCTGAAGGTAACCTTAGAGGATGCGGTTGAGGCGGATAAGATGTTTACAGTACTGATGGGAGATCAGGTGGAACCGCGGCGTGAATTTATTGAAGACCACGCCCATCAAGTCAAGAACTTGGATATTTAATCATGTATACGCGTAACGAAAAAATAATCGAAGTTTATATTGAGGATGAAGTAAAAGATTCCTATCTAAATTACGCAATGAGCGTAATCGTCGGCCGCGCCCTGCCTGATGTGCGCGATGGTCTAAAGCCTGTGCATCGGCGCATACTCTATGCCATGTCCGAGCTTAACCTTGAACACTCCAAGCCCTATAAAAAATGCGCCCGTATTGTCGGGGAAACCATGGGTAAATACCATCCTCACGGAGACGTGGCCATTTACGATACCCTGGTAAGAATGGCGCAGGATTTTTCTTTGCGCTATCCTTTAGTTGACGGCCAGGGGAACTTTGGGTCCGTCGATGGCGACGCAGCCGCGGCAATGCGTTATACCGAGGCACGTTTAGCCGCAGTTGCCGACGAGATGCTCGGGGACATTGAAAAAGAAACAGTAAATTTCGGGCCAAACTTTGACTCTTCTTTAAAAGAACCTTTACTCTTGCCGGCTACCTTGCCCAATCTTTTGGTTAACGGCTCAAGCGGAATTGCTGTCGGCATGGCGACAAACATCCCGCCACACAACTTAAACGAAGTATGCGATGCGATTATTTATCTTATCGATCACCCCGAAGCGGAAATTAAAGATTTGATGCGTTATATTAAGGGCCCGGATTTTCCTACCGGCGGTTTAATCTGCGGAAAAGCCGGGATTAAAGATGCCTATCTGACCGGCAGGGGGAAACTCCTGATGCGCTCCAGGGCAACAGTAGAGCATCAGAAGAATGGCAAAGATTTGATTATTTTTACCGAGATTCCATATCAGGTGCAAAAGTCTACCCTTATTGAGTCAATTGCCGCTTTGGTGGATGATAAAAAAATCGAGGGTATTTCGGATATCCGGGATGAATCGGATAAAGAAGGCATGCGCATCGTGGTTGAACTTAAGCGCGACACCGAATCCCAGATTGTGTTAAACCAGCTTTTTAAGCACACGCAGCTGGAATGCACCTTTGGCATTATTATGCTGGCCCTGGTGGATAACCGGCCCAAGGTTTTAAATTTACGCCAGGTGTTGGATTGTTATATTGAGCACCGCCGGGTGGTTATCCGCAGGCGCACGCAGTTTGAATTAGACAAAGCCTTAAAACGGGCGCATATTTTAGAGGGCTTAAAAATCGCGCTTAAGTTTATCGACCGGATCATTAAAGTTATTAAAACCTCAAAGAGCGTGGATGCCGCCAAGATAAACTTAATGAAGGAATTTGAATTGTCGGAGCTTCAGTCGCAGGCGATCCTTGAAATGCAGCTGCAGCGGCTAACCGCTCTTGAGCGCGATAAAATTGACGCCGAATACGCCGAGCTTTTAAAGAAAATTGAATTGTGCCGGGCAATTTTAGCTTCAGTTAAAAAGATCGAAGCAATTATTAAAGAAGAGTTGGAAGAGCTAAAGAAAAAATACGGTGATAACCGCCGCACAGATATCGTTGGAGAGGCAGAGGAATTGGAAGTTGAAGATTTGATTGCTGACGAGGACGTGGTGGTAACCATTAGCCACGGAGGCTATATTAAGCGCCTGCCGGTAAGCTCCTACCGCAAACAAAAGCGCGGGGGGACTGGCGCAACCGGAGCCGAATTAAAAGAAGAAGATTTCAGTGAGCATCTTTTTGTTGCCTCGACCAAAGATTACCTATTGATCTTTACCGATAAAGGCCAGGTGCACTGGTTAAAGGTTTATGAGATTCCTCAGGCAAGCCGCATATCCAAAGGAAAGGCGATTATTAACCTTGTGCAGATGGAGGCTACGGCTAAGGTCAGTTCGACAATTCCGGTAAAAGAATTCTCCGCGGATAAATATTTGGTGATGGTGACTAAGCTCGGCCAAGTTAAAAAGACTAAGCTTGATGCATACGGTAATCCGCGCAAGGCAGGCATTATCGGTATTACCCTCGACAAGGATGATACGTTAATCGGGGTTGAGATGACCGATGGAAAACAGGAGTTACTTATTGGAACCAAGCAAGGCAAAGCAATAAGGTTCCCCGAAGACAAGGTGCGCGAAATGGGCAGAGGCGCTCATGGGGTGCGCGCGGTATCTTTAGCCAAGAAAGACGAAGTTATTGATATGGTGGTCCCGCAAAAAGGCTCGACCATTTTAACGGTGACGGAGTTAGGTTTTGCAAAACGCACGACTGTTGATGAGTATCGTTTAACCAGCCGCGGCGGCAAAGGAGTAATTAATATTAAAGTTACCGATAAGAACGGCCAGGCAGTAAATTTAAAAACCGTAAACGATAAAGATGAGCTGATGGTAATTACCCAAAACGGAATATTCCTGCGCTGCGCGATAAAAGATATCCGGGAAACCGGACGTTCATCGCAGGGCGTACGGTTAATTAAGCTGCAAGATAAAGACCGAGTTTCTTGTGTTGCTCCGGTAATCGCGGAGGAAAGTGAATAAGGCTAATAGACCCTGTCGTCTAGCCTGGTCCAGGACAAGAGCTTTTCAAGCTCTCGACACGGGTTCAAATCCCGTCAGGGTCATTAAAATTGCAGGTGCTCAATGTGCGGAATAGTCGGATATATCGGTGAAGGAGAAGCGCAGCCCATCTTATTATCCGGTTTAAAACGCCTGGAATACCGCGGCTATGATTCCAGCGGTATAGCATTGATCTCCCCCCAAAAAAACAGCATATCCATCAGAAAATCCCCCGGGAAAATCAGCGCATTAGAAAAATTAGTTAAAAGCAAGCCCCTTAGCGGCCTGGTCGGTATAGCGCATACTCGCTGGGCAACACACGGCGCACCTACTCAGGCCAATGCCCATCCCCATCATGATTGTTCAGGTTCAATTGCTATTGTGCATAATGGGATTATCGAGAATTACGAATCCCTTAAAGCGCAGCTGATTAAGGAAGGCCATGTTTTTAACAGCCAGACAGATACCGAAGTTATTGTGCACCTGATTGAAAAATTTTATAAAAATATTCCTCTCGAGGATGCGGTATGTAAAGCGCTTAAATTATTAGTAGGTTCTTTTGCTATCGGGATAATTTCGTCAAAAGAGCCGAACAAACTGATCGGGGCCCGCCTGGGCAGTCCTTTAATTGTCGGCGTAGGCAAAGGTGAAAATTTTCTTGCCTCGGATGTTCCGGCAGTCCTGGGTTTTACCAAGGAAGTTGTTTTCCTCGATGAAAACGAAGTAGCAATTTTAGATAAAGATAATTTTAAGATTAGCAATCTTGACGGGAAAACTGTTTTTAAAAAAACTACACATATTAATTGGGATATTGCCCAGGCGGAGAAAGCCGGGTTTGCGCATTTTATGCTCAAAGAAATTAATGAGCAGCCCAAGATTTTAGAAGGCCTGATTAATTCCCGGATTCATAAGGAAACGGGCAGGATATTTTTCAAAGAGCAGAATATCCCGGAAGCCAAATTGAAAGCGGCACGGGAAATATTTATCGTTGCCTGCGGCACGGCATACCATGCCGGGATGGTGGCGAAATACGCGCTGGAATCGCTTTGCGGGATTCCTGCGCATATCGATGTCTCCAGTGAATTCAGGTATCGCGATCTTTTGATCGGCCCGGATACTTTAGTGATTGCCATAAGCCAGTCAGGTGAAACAGCGGATACCCTGGCCGGAATAAGAGAAGCTAAAAGGCGCGGTTCAACCGTAATTTCTATCTGCAATGTTTTAGGTTCGACATTGACCCGGGAATCCGACGGCATAATTTATACCCATGCCGGGCCCGAAATCGGTGTTGCCTCAACCAAAGCTTACACTGCTCAATTGACCGCACTTTATCTATTCGCCTTTTATCTGGCGCAGGTTAGGGGTATTTTGCCGGAGGCAAGAGTTAAAAAATTATTAGATGAATTACGCAAGATCCCCGGGCAGCAGATTGAGATTTTAAAATGCGCAAAAAGTATTGCCGTCCTTGCCCGAAGACATTCACATTTGGGGTCATTTTTATATCTCGGCAGGAACATAAATTATCCTTCTGCGTTAGAAGGGGCCCTAAAATTAAAAGAGATCTCTTATATACCGGCTGAAGGATACGCGGCCGGTGAGATGAAGCATGGGCCGATTGCTTTAATTGATGAATACCGGGCGGTAGTCTGCATTGCGCCCAGCTCAAAAGTTTATGAAAAAATGGTTTCGAATATCCAGGAGATCCGCTCACGCAAAGGCAAAATCATCGCGATTGCCACAGATGGAGACCGGGAAATCAAAGAATTAACCCGCGAAGTAATCTATATCCCCAAGACAGAAGAAATATTCTCTCCGCTTTTAGTGGCCCTGCCGCTGCAATTATTGGCGTATCATATTGCCGTCAAGCGCGGCTGTGATGTGGATCAGCCGCGTAATTTAGCAAAGTCGGTAACCGTTGAATAATGCTGTATATCGTTGCCACTCCCATTGGCAATCTAAAAGACTTAACGCTTAGGGCAGCGGAGGTTTTAAAAAGCGTTGATTTGATTGCCTGCGAAGATACGCGGCACACCAAAATTCTGCTTACCCACTACGGAATTACAACTCCTACCACAAGTTTTTTCCAACATAATAGATTTACTAAAGGTGAATACCTGGTTGATTTATTAAAAGCAGGAAAAAATATCGCCTTGGTTTCCGATGCCGGTACCCCGGGCATACTTGATCCCGGGTATAATTTAATCAATCTGGCGATAAAAAATAATCTGGAGATGACTTTTATTCCGGGGGCTGCGGCATTTGTGAATGCGCTGGTGCTTTCTGGAAAGCCTGCGCACGAATTTTATTTTGCCGGGTTTCTGCCTAATCGCGCTGGTGCGCGCAGGAACCATCTGGAAAAACTAAAAAATTTAGGCTGCACCCTGGTTTTTTATGAATCCTGCCACAGGATTTTGGCTAGCCTCCAAGACATAAACACAGTTTATGGTGATAAAGAAATTGCAGTGGCCCGGGAATTAACTAAGAAATTTGAAGAGATTCTGCGCGCCAGCCCTGAAATTATCCGGCAGAAGCTTGCTAAAAGCAAACCTCGAGGTGAGTTCGTAATCGTTATATAATACCAATTTGGACATTTTTTTGTTCTTAATAAATGTCCAAATTAGCTTTTTACCTCTAAAACTATTGCTAAATAGTCCTCGTGTCATTGCGACCCGCCAAGATTTGTAGCGGGGAAGCAATCCTTTTCTTAAAACTAGATCAAATGCCAATTTATATGTCATTCTGAGCCCGCAGGGCGAAGAATCTCAAGCATTTAGAAAACGCTTTCTTATAGAGGGTTTTTTGCCTTGAAAACCCTCTTTTTAATGGCATACTTTAACTAAGGAAAAAATAATGCAACTTTATACAAGACCGTTAGTTACGCCACAAAAATTCTTAGTTTGGGAAAAGAAATTTTTTTGTCATTTTCTTAAACAATTTAGAAAAGTATTTACTAATAAAATATGAACTATAAAAGTTGGCAAAGAATTATTGCTTGGTTACTAATATTTATTTTTCCTTTTGAGCAGTTAGCTTACGCTGGAGCTTTTGAAAAAATTCAATCCCGCCTCTCCAATGTTTATAATGGCGCAAAAAGCAGTTACAATTCCTGGACAGCCGGCAATCGCCAGGCAATGCCTAACGCAGCCAGAGCGTATGATTCTCATGGTCCTTTTGGCGCTGCTTTCTATGCCGTTGGTCGGGTAACCAATCCCGCCATGGAAATGATTACAGGAGTTAAGGCGGGTAGTCCTCAAGCAAAAGCAATAGGCCAAACATTCAACAATTGGATACCCCTTCCAATTAATATTGCAACGAAATTATCAATAGACAAAGATTTAGCCAATCCGTATATTTCTACAAAACAAGGTGTTGCCTCTATAACTCCCGAGGAAGCAGTTTTAGGTGCGATAGAAGTAGGTTTACCGGTTATCGGAAAAACCATCTCTCCAATTATTAAACCCGTTACTTCGTATATTAGATTAGAATTGCCAACAATAGCTAAGTATATAGGACCAAAAGCTGCGCAAGGGTTTGAGTGGGCAGGGTCTAAAGCTTACAACATCCTTAAACCTATAGATCTTGCCCCAGAATCTTTAGGAAGAGGAAAATGGTTCGCGGATTCCGCGTTAACCTATGTCAAGAATTATGCCTTAGTGGAAGCGGCGAGAAAACCTGTATACGCAGGGATCGATCAGTTAGGTTTATCACCGGATTATAAAATTGCCTATAACCTTACCGGAGAAGCTTATCAGATCGTGGGCTTACCCGGCTTAGGTCCGGTATCAGCAGCAGGCAAGGCAATTTTTGAAAGAGCTACATTAGGAGAAATAAAATCTTTTCTTCCCAAGTTAGCTACCAGAGAAGTTGTTAAGGATATAATGCTCCCTTTTTCTAAGGATATTGCTAAAGTCACTACCGGACAGGGAATAAAAACTTTTTCTTATCAGGGAGCTAAGGCAGTAAGCGGACAACTCTTAATGCCTGGATTAAAGGTTGCTGGAAAAGAATTTTTGGAAGGCTTGCATCCGCTGAATTTGGTTCCCCGCACAATAGGCATAACTAAGGATGTTACTTTATTTAATACTCTTACCTCAGGTCTGCTCGGGACAGTTAACACTGTTTTAGGCGGAGATGAAAAAAGTATTAGTATATTCTATATCCCCAAATTTAATAGCTTTTCTGGCGCTGCCTTGAAATTGAGCGCCCAAGCTTACCAAACTTCAGTTCCTTTTTTAAGCCAAGAAGAAGGGGGCACGAATTTAACCGGGGTCCTGCCTTTTAAATGGAAATTACCTTTTTCAATTAATAAAACTTATCTTTTTAGTTTAGGCGTAGCCGCGTCCCAACCCTTTTTAGGCCCCATTCTTCAGCGGTCTCCTATTTTAGGCCCTTTCGAAAACTGGCTGGGGGATAAAGAGCTTGTTATCGGCAGTAAATGGGCTACTAAAGGAGCAATGCTCAAACTAAATACGTTCATTAAAGAAGAGGCGATTCAGGAATATCTTCCCGGAGCTATTCTTGCTCATATAGGAATTACAGGAACAGAATCTGAAGTGCTTCAAGAATTATTTGATAAGACTCACGGAGAAATAATCGACCCCGCAATTTTTTCTCACAGAATAAGCGCAACTATAGATAAATACCGGCAGAACCAGGGATCAACCGCATCTTCTGGAACCGGAATAGATGGTTTTGCTTCTAATGTGGTAAGTAGCTTTATCAATCCTCTTGCAGCAGGAGTTTCTGATGCCGTAAATAAAATAGCTGGTTTTTCCCCAATACAAGTGGCGGCCGGGGCGCCGAATTCAATGCCTATGTCTCAGGTTTCTTATTCCGTTACCTCCCCCGCCGGAGCCGTAATAGAAACTTCTTTGTCAGCTTCTATGTCTGATTCTAATATAGCTTATTCCGGTAAGTATGTAACACCAATCGCGCAGGTTGGAATAACCCCTACTATAAAAAATCCTATCCAGCCCGCCTTATTTAATCCAACAGGATCTATTTTGAACAATGCAAGAGATCGAGTTAATGAAGCGGAAGCATTAACAACGACGGGTCAGGAAATTCATAGCACCGTTCCTCAAGGGAAGTATTTAGGGCAAGGGGCATATAATTATAATGGAAATATTATAGTGCCTAATTTAAATTCTGCAGAAGGACTAAAATCATCCATTCCCAATCAACCAACAAGCTTTAGTAATTACATACCAGAAACTGTTTCGCAGCCAATCGGGAAACAGGGGCAGCTTAACTTTGAATCGTCCGAAAAAGCAGCGGAATTTGTCATAGGCTTTAGAGCTGAAGAAAAACAAAAGGGGATAAAAGCAGTAAATGTAGTTTTAAAAGCGGGAGGAAAAACAGTTATTCAGGAGGTTTATGATCTTGATAAAATTGCGCCGGATCTTAAGGAGTGGGCGAAGAATAATAGGGTTGAATTGATCAAAGGAGAAAATGGCGTATATAGTATGCCGTTGGTGAGCTTCCAGAGTTATATGCAAGAGACAAAGCATAAAGATGTTTTTAAGGCGCCTAAGCAACAGCAAATTAATAAAGCCGTAATGCCGGTTTCTGAAACAGCAATATCGAAAATAATTTCTTCTCCAGCAAGTTCCAAGTTTTCATTGATTGCGAAATTTAAGAATATCGCGTCTCGCTTTAAAAATTCATTGTCGAATCCTTTATCGCGTAAGGGTGACGAATCAAGTTCTTTAAAGATTAGCCCGGTATTTCAGCTAAAACAGCAGTTAGAGCGGGCGCCTTTAATAGCTCCGCAGGGATTAGCAGATAATTTTGTTTCACAAATAAGAAGCCGGATAAGCATTGGTACTTTAAAATCTCTTTTTTATCGAGGTATGTCCCCTGATAAAATATCCAGCCAGATTGATAAAGCCCTACTTAATATTAAACAATTAGCGGAAGTCGTGGAAAGAGATAAATTCCCGTTAGATATAATAAAAACAAACTTAATTGATAATTATTACCTTGATAGTGCGTTGCGATACGCTCCAGTGGAAAGAATAAACAGGTATTTGAATAATGTTATTCAACATTGGGAGGAAATTCCTAAGGCTGCCAGAAAAGTATACTTAAGATATGCGTTATATAAAGATTCTTATGGCGGTGGGTTTAGCGATGAATTTACAAGTTTCAGATTTAATAAGGGGTTACTGAATGAGTTTGATACCGTAGGCTATAATAGATTAGCTGATAACCAGATACGTGAAGCAGACGATTCCTTTAATAAGTTTTTTGACACGTTTTCCAGTGTCTTAAAATTAAAAAATATTACTTGGAAAGGTGAGCAATTCGATGTCTTGGGGTATGATTTAATGGGGCAAACTTCTGTTGAACAGGAAGGAAGAAATCCCATATTTAAAGCAAATGTAAGATCCAGTAAGACCCAGGAAGAGAAGGTCTTTTTAGTAAAGCTTACAGAAAAATCCAGTTCTCGTAATGAAATAATTATTACCAAGATTTCAGATTTATTAAATCTCCCGCATTCTGATGTGAATATTCTGGAAGAAAAAAAGGATAAAGATTTTCTGTTAATTGAACCTGTTAAGCATGAAAGGATTGCTTTTAGAAGCTTGAGAAGAGACTTTGTTGCTGATAAAGGTCTAGAAACAATTTTTAAATCCCCTGAATTTGCAAAAGAAAGACTTAAAGAGATAGGGGCAATAAAACTTTTAGACCGCGCGCTTGGAGCAGGGGATATTGCAGAAAGGCATATGTTATTGAGCGATAAGGGAATCATAAGAATAGATTGGGAAGATTCATTTGTATATGAATTCGGCGAGAATCTTGAAATGCAGCACGAAAGTGATATATCCTTCATGAATCTTTTAAGGGAAACCGGCGAGCCGCGGGGGATAGAAGATGTGGACACATATATTAACCAAGGCGCGGAGGAGATGCTCCATAATTTAAATGTTCACAAAGAAGAGATAAGGCAGTTGATTAAAAACGACATAGATTCTGTCCGGGCTAATCAATTCGCAGCGGTGATAGATGCTTTGGGTAACGAATTAACAAGTACTGGTAAGATTAATATATCTATAACAGATAGGCCTGTGGTTAAAATTAAAGTAAATGAGCTTAAGGAGGAGGTGTTGAAGGCAGAAACTGAGCCAATCAGAAACCTTGGGCAGCCTAATGCCGACTCTTCCCAAATCGGCAAGCTTGCCAAGGGAGAACAAGTAATCCAAAAGGATAATAAGAAATCCCTTAAGGTCAGCTATACCAAGGAGAACGTTAAGGTGTCAAAAGAAATAGAGCTTACTCCGGTAGATAATCAGGGGCTAATTAAACCATTACAGGATTTAATCCAGGTAAATCCCCAACAGAGTCAAATCTTAGAAGCGTTCCTCGGTATCCTACAAAAGTCACCCCCGGAATTCTATACTTTTTCTACCCTGATCGAAGACCTCTTTGGTTTTTCCTCAAGCCAGGATAATATAATTACTCTGCATCAAGACCTCTCCTCTAACCCCGTAGCTGTATTCCATGAAATAGGTGAATACTTAATAGACAGCAAAGCCATAGAACTTAAGCTTAATGAAGCAAACCAGCTTGTTATTATCAATAAACAGACAAATCAGGAAATAGCGAAAATCGGGCTTAAAGGCGAATCCCTTGCCATCGCTAACAAAGACCCTAAGAATCCCCATTATCTCCTAAGGGCACTGCAAAGAGGAGTATTCGGGGAAAAAGACAGGGAGTTGACGAAGGAGATAAAGGAGAAGCAGGTAACCAATTCCGACTCCGGGGGTCGGAAGGGTTGGCGGGCGCTTGATGATGCGGTAGAAATAAAGAGTCTTATTAAAGATTTATTAGGCAAAATATCCCATAGCATTAAGATTCGGTTAGCTAAGAATCTAGGGTCGGACGACATAGAAAAATATTCTTCGGATGCTGGAAAGTGGCTTCTTGGGAAGAACAGAAATCTAATTGAGGTAATAATAAAACTTACTGGTATAAACGATGCGTCTCGTTGGAAAGGAGAGCTTGAGGATATAATCAAGCGTCAATTTGAGAAGGCGGACAATAGGCCGCTTGTCGAGCCTATTACAAACAGCCTTGATGCTATCTCTAAAGGAAGCTACCTCAAGGAAGTAGATATAATAGTTCGGGAAAATAATGTTGCGATAGTTGATAAAGCAGGCGGCATGGACTTAGGTGAAATTATAGCTTATCTTGTCGTTCCGAAAATATCCGGTAGCCGAGGCCAAGAAGGCGCGGTAGCGCAATTTGGGGTAGGTTTTTACTCCTTGCTAAATTTACTTAAAAAACCGGGTGATGAATTAATTGTGCGCACCTATACCTCAACAAGCAAGGATGGTTATGAAGTAGTTTATACATTTAAGGATAATATGGAGATAGCTAATCTATACATAACTATCCGCCCTCTAAAGAATATTGATAGGAATCGCGGAACAGAGGTTTTAATTAAAAGCAGCTTTAATCCTGAAAGTGTAGTAAAAGAGATAAAAGACGCCTTAAGCTATAACCAGAGGGCAAAAATTTATGTAGATTATAATAACCAGAAGGTATTGATAAATGACTTGTCATTATTTAGATTTATTACCTCAGGGAGCGCGCAGGCGTTAGTCAAGGAAACTGATTCTAGCGAGCATTCTGAAGTCGTTTTGACCATTATGGGCGTGAAGATTTTTAGCATTCCGCTGATCGGCAAGAATATTCCCAAGAAATTAGCGGTAGAGTTATCCGAACCCAGCCTTGTGCCGAGGGCAAGGAATCAGATAGAGGTTAATGCTAAAGCCCGCGCGATAGTTAAAGAGCTGGTTGAGAAAATACTTGCGCAGGCAGATTGGCGCACCATAAACGGCCTTGTTCCCTTATTGGAAAGATTGGATGAAGAGAATAAGTCCAGTGAAGATAAATTATTGGATTATTTATATAAAAGATTGTTTGGCCTGGCCAAAGAAAATAATATAATATTTATTCCGGATATCGATAAGCTGCAACAGGCCAAAGACGGAGCAGTTCTTATACACCCGCAGGTTTTTTCGAAACTCATTTCTCTGGGGTATCGGCCGGGTTTAAAAAAATATGGTTTTTACATCCCGCTTAAAAAATTTAGTTTAGATAAAGAAGCAAATAATAAGATTGAATGGGTTCCAAATGTAAATGCTGTAATTTATGCAATAGATATCCAGGACGAAAATATCGGCCTTGTGCTAATTAGCAACGATATAGAAAATGGGCCTATATTCTTATTGAATAAGAAATATCTCCCTAAGACAACAATCGCAGGCATAGTTTTAGATACCTTGATTGAATTTATTCTGGGCCAAAGAGGAGATTATGAGGCGTGGGATTCCAATATTGGGATGGTTGCGGCTCTGTCGAAAAACCCGTTTATGTTTCTACAATCTTCCGCTTTTCTCAAGTCAACAATAATAAAATACAATGATATTCCCCCTCAACTCAAGTTTTCTGACTATATAGAGCCGAAATTTGAAATGCTGGATTTGAATTGGATAGACCGTAAAAGCAAAGCGGCGCCAACAGAGTTCTCTCTATCCTTACTGCCATTTATTATCAACTTAATAAATGGAGAAGGTAAATCAGCGGATATCGCTACATTAAAAAAATTATTGGAAGAAATCAATAAAGGAAAAATTTCCATTAATCCTCTTGGCCGTAAATATAATGAACGTGATATTCAAACAAGCGTTGATCAGCAGAATATCGCACCCTATATCAACATAAGAGAAAACGGCCAAAATACCCGCGATGAGGCCATAAGGCAGGGAAGAAAAGGCAAATTAAATATTAAGGCAGAAATTAGCGGGGACAAAAAAAGAATTATCCTGACATTTGAAGATGATTTTGGCATGGACGCGGTAAAATTATTGCAATTTCTTTTAAATCCTGGAGCTTCGGATAAGAGGGATGACCAGAGGCTGACAGGAAGATTCGGCCGAGGTTTTCTTACTAACCTAAAAGATGCCCAAGAAGTAAAAGTAAAAACCTCTTTAGGCGATGGGCAGGTTATTTATGTTTCCCTAAAGCCGATACGGAATACAAAACAGGAAACCACTGATATAAAAGTAAGCATTTTCCAGAAGCCAGAGCAGTATAAAGGCACAGAGATTGAGGTAATAAAGAATGTTGAAGGAAACAGCGAAGCCGAGCTCTCTTATATCCTGAAGAAAGCAGCTCTTTACGTAGGTTTAATTGATAAAAATATCTTAGAGATTACCTTAAATGGCAACGCGCTGAATAAAGGCAGTTTTAGAGAAGAGGACTTGCTTTCTTGGGTCGATACAACTTATGGAAAGCTCTCCTTTTATCATCATCCGGATAGGCGCGCGGTAACGCATAAACAACTCTATGTCGGTTCTATCAATGAACAATATGTAAAAGCTATTCCCCCATTTTTACTTGAGATACTTTTAAAGCACGGAATAATTATTGATTTGCCCAATAAATTAGAATTGATTAGCGATAGATCAGGACTAACTTTAAGCGATGAAAAATTAAAAGAGCTGGAAAAAGCAACTTTTGCTGCTGCAATAATGGCAGCTGCTAGATTGTATATAGATGGCTTAAGAGAGGTCGTGGAATTATTCCCCTATGATTTTGATGATCCGGAAGTGTTGTTGACTTGGGAGGCGCGATGTCCTGACGATGTCCGCGAGGATTTACAGAATATCCGAAAGGGCAGCTTGGAAAAATTAGATATCGACAAATATAGCGCTGACAAGGATAAATTAGTTTATCTTATCTCAGTGTTTCCCGTTCATAAGGATATGTCCATAACACAATTAATAATCGAAATAGCTACCGGAAAGCTTTCTATAGAGGGTATGCCTCCTGCTTTAGCCAAGGAGCTTGCTCGTAAAAGAAATGAGTTAATGCGAAAAATACGCGGTGATAGCAATGGCAAAGTTAGTCAAATCGAACTTGAGAAGATAACACAATTAAGCCCATTTGCCCCGGATATTTTAAAAAACTACCCTGAATTCGTTATTTACTCTTTGTTGGCTGAGTTCCTGAGTAAAACAGCAAGTCTATTGCTGGGAAAAGAAATAAAGGTTATGTTTACCGCTGATTTGGAAAGAGGGGCTTCTGCCTATACCTGGAGAGGTTCAGATACAATTGTATGGAATCTTGCAGGAATGAACCGCAGAATTGAACAGTTAAGCCGTCTTCTCAAAGGCACAATGGAGGTAGATGAGCCTGAGGCAAGAGAACTTATCGGAGGGTTGATCCTGGGAGTTTGCCATGAAGCTACCCATATTCCGGAAAGTGCCGGCAGGTTAACACATAATACCGATTTTAAAACCAAGACCATTGAATTAATGCAAAATATAGCATTGGAAGATAATGCCGAAAAAATAGCCAAAATAATAGATACTTTGAAAAATCCTCAAGCAAATTTCGTATCCACAGCGTTATTTACGGAACAAATGGCAGAAAATATGAAAGAGAAAACCGCCTCTTCGACTAGGGTAGAAGAGGCCGCCCACCCCTAAATTAATACAAACGTATTAACTATTGTTACATCACCGTCATTACGGCGCACAAGCGGGTTGCGGGATTAATCGTGGTAAAATACATCTTGACATATATAATCCGTAGTGTTAAGCTTTGTTTAGTTTTCTAAACAACTGTTCAGTAAGTTAAACAATAAAAGGCGCATTTATGAAAATCAGCAACCCTTTAGACAAGATCTTAGATAATGAGACGAAGGTTAAAATCCTGCGGTTTCTGTGTAAGACAAGCGCGGAGTGGAATGGCCGTCAGATAGCCAGAGAAATAGGGGTAACTCCCGCCACGGCTCATAAGGCACTGCAGGGCCTAAATAGAGAAGGAGTTCTCTTCTTGCGTAATATAGGCAAAACCCATGTCTATACCTTAAACAAGAATAATTTTACAGTTTCAGGTTTACTGCAGCCTTTATTTACTAGCGAAGAAAAGATATTGAGTCATATTTTTTCTGTGATAAAAAGAAAGGTATCTGCTTCAAGCGTAAAGAAAGATATTATAAGCATTGCTTTATTTGGGAGTGTAAGTGTCCGCAAGGATCACCCGGCAAGCGATATAGACCTTATTGTCATTATAAAAGATCTAAAAACCAAGCCTAAAACCGCACTACTTTTTGAGGAGATGGATAAGAAGATTAGCGTGGAATTTGGGAACACTCTTTCTGCTTATATCAATACGGAAGCGGAATTTAAATCTAAGTATAAAAAAGGACTTGCCGTAATCAAGAACATATTAAAAACCAATAAGGTCATTTATGGTAAGCAGCTTGAAAGGATATTATGACCCCCAAGAAGCTGAAGACAAAAGCAGTAGAAAAAAGCGATTATAAGATTTATCTAAAGAAAGCAAATGACTTCTCTGACACTATGCTTGAAGCAAGAGATTCCGGCAAGTGGACTGCGGTAGGCCTGAACGCTGTGCACTGCGCTATATCCTGTTGCGATGCTATGCTGGTTTTTCACCTGGGCATACGCTCAATAGGGGAAGATCATACGCAAGCAGCGGGCCTGCTTACACGCTTGCCTCAGAAAGGAACAGGCAGCGAGATTACTACACTGAAGAGAATTATTGCTAAGAAAAATATCATAGCTTATGAAAATCGAGAGTTCCATCAAACAGAGGCTATTGATATATTAAAGCTATCAGAAAGATTCTATAGTTGGACGTTATCCAGCCTTCCAAAATAAGGAAAACAAAGGGTGTTTCTGGGTTTTTGGTTTATTTCGAAGAATTGCAGGCTTCTTATAAGCGGGTTGCGGGATTAATCGTGGTAAAATACTTGCAGATGTTGCCTTTGAGAGTATAATCAATGATATGAAAATAATAACAAAAATATTATCGCTTGATGAACTTAAGCAGATGGCCGCTGCCACTTTTGGGGATTTGGTAAAAGCAGTTGTTGATGTTGATAGAGAAATTATCGCGCTTGACGCGGAGCTTCATTCTGATCTAGAGGCGCTGCTCTTAGAAGACGGCTCAAAACAGAAAAGCCTTTGGGGTATTAATTTCTATCCGGAAATAAAGGGTAATGAATTTATCGAGTTTGATTCTATGATTAATATGCGTCCATCGCAGGGTAATAAAAGCCGGGGCGTACAAAATGGAGAAATACGCGGGAAGATCATTGAAATTGTTGAGAGAAGGATTAAGCGATGAGTTATCAGCATAAAGATCTTGCGGCAGGCCGCTGGGGGGAGTTATCATTCCTGGAACAAATGGCAAATATCGGGAGTGAAGTTGAGCGTGCGCTTAAATGGCGGGCTAAGAACAATGCCGATTATAGCCAGAAGGCTTTTGAACGAACTCTTGAATTAATAGATTTGACTTTGGAAGGCATCAGAAATTCTAATCATCTTAAAGAAATCACCCGTGTAAGGGAAGCCATTGTAGATTATTTCTTCGGATCAAACCAGTTTATGTCTACCGAAAGTTTGTGGCGGAACTACTTTTCACATTTCACTTATGCCGCGCGCAGGGATTACTAATTGTAGTTTAGCCTTGACAAAGAAGCGGCTTATGGTAAACTTAATCAACAAAAGGTCCTTTAAGCCCGGCTCTGTGAAGCCGGCAAGGTAAAGAAAATGACTAAAAAAGTACAACAGTATGAACCCTTGGCAAACAAAGCTAGGGGTATTTTTTTGCCATGAGAGAAAAAGCTAAAATACTGGATCAGGAAGGGATTAACCGCGCGGTTACGCGTATCGCCCATGAAATTATCGAAAAAAACAAGGGCGCTTCAGGGCTTTGCATTGTAGGCATCAGGAATCGCGGGGTCTATATTGCCCAGCGGATTGCCGAAATTATCAAGAAGATTGAAGGCGCGGAAGTTTTAACCGGGGCCCTGGATATTACGCTTTACCGGGATGATCTGGCTTTGGCTTCCGGCCAGCCGCTGGTGCGTAAAACTGAAATAGATTTTGATATTAATGATAAAAATTTAGTGCTGGTTGATGATGTGCTTTATACCGGCCGCACAATCCGGGCGGCTTTAGACGCGTTGATCGATTTTGGCCGTCCTAAATCCATACAACTGGCGGTTTTGGTTGACCGCGGGCACCGCGAACTGCCTATCCGGGCGGATTTTGTCGGCAAGAATATTCCCACTTCTAATAAAGAGTCCGTAGAAGTACATCTGCAAGAGTCCGACACTATAGATGAAGTGTTAATCGCGGAGAAAGAATAATGCTCTGGACAAAGAAGGATCTCTTAGGCCTTGAATATCTAACGCAAAGCGAGATCGAGCTTATTTTAGATACCGCCGAATCTTTTAAAGAAGTCTCGACCCGTGAAATCAAAAAGGTCCCTGCCCTGCGCGGTAAAACCGCGGTGAATCTTTTTTATGAACCGTCCACGCGCACCCGCGTATCTTTCGAGGTGGCGGCCAAGCGGCTTTCTGCCGACGTAATCAATATCGCCACAGAAACCTCCAGCGTGCGCAAAGGGGAAACATTAATTGATACCGGTAAAAACATCCAGGCGCTTAAAGCTGACATAATTATTATACGGCATAACTGTTCAGGCGCCGCAAACATGCTTGCCCGCGCTTTGGATATCAGTGTAGTCAATGCCGGAGACGGTTGGCATGAGCATCCCACCCAGGCTTTACTTGACATTTTTACATTAAGGGAAAAATTAGGTAAAATTAAAGGTTTAAATGTTGCGATTGTCGGAGATATCGCGCATTCCCGGGTTGCCCGCTCAAATATCTGGGGACTGATTAAATTAGGGGCCAATGTTACGCTCTGCGCTCCGGAGATGCTCCTTCCGGTAGGCATAGAATTAACCGGGGCAAAAACTTCCAGCAATATCGATGAGGTTTTAAAAAAAGCCGACGCAGTAAATGTTTTAAGGATGCAGTTTGAGCGCGATACCGGTGCGGCATTTCCTGAGCAGCTGGATTATTTTAAAAAATTCGGGATTACCGAAGAAAGATTATCCAAAGCTAAAAAAGATATCGTAGTTATGCATCCCGGGCCGATTAACCGGGGAATTGAGATGTCCAGTGCAGTGGCAGATGGGGCAAATTCGGTGATTTTAGAGCAAGTGACAAATGGTATTGCCGTAAGAATGGCGGTTTTATTCCTGGTTAGCCAGGCCAGGGATGGGAAAAAATGAGCATACTGATCAAGGGCGGCAGAGTAGTTGATCCGGCAAATAAAATTGATGCAATACTGGATGTTTTAATCGAGGGCAATAAAATATCCAAAGTTGCTAAAAACATTAAAGCGCGGGCTGAAATTATAATTGATGCCAGCAATAAAATTGTTGCCCCGGGGATTATTGATATGCATACGCATCTGCGCCAGCCCGGCAGGGAAGATAAAGAGACCGTCGCCAGCGCTACTGCCGCAGCAGCCAAAGGCGGGATAACTACAGTTTTAGCCATGCCCAATACTCAGCCGGCAATGGATTGCGTAGAGAGTATAGAATTATTGCAGGGAATAATTAATAAGAGCGCGTTAGTCAATGTGCTTATTTGCGGGACGATTACTAAAGAGCGCAAAGGCCAAGAGCTAAGCAATATTGCCGCGCTTAAGAAAACCGGAGTAGTTGCTATATCTGACGACGGATGCTCTGTAGATAATGATGAGTTGATGTTTGAGGCGTTTAAAAAAGCAAAACAAGCCGGCCTTTTAACGATAAGCCATTCTGAGGATAAAAAACTTTCCGCAAAAGGAGTAATCAATTTAGGTTTTAATTCCACGCGCCTGGGTTTACGCGGAATTTCCAATGAATCAGAATATACAAGAATCAGCAGGGATATCGCGCTCGCGGAAAAATCCAAAGCCACCGTGCATATCGCGCATGTAAGCTGCAGGGAATCAGTCGAGATCATTGCTAAGGCTAAGAAAAAGGGGATTAAAGTAACCTGTGAAACTGCTCCGCATTATTTTGCTCTTACCGATGAGGCGCTTTTAGGGTATGACACGAATATGAAAATGAATCCTCCTTTAAGAAGCAAGGAGGATCTTGCGGCAATAAGGCAGGGGTTAATTGACGGCACAATTGATGCGATTGCCTCGGATCATGCCCCGCATACTGAGAATGAAAAAGATATTGAGTTTGAGCGCGCCGAGTTTGGGGTGGTGGGCCTGGAAACCGAGCTTTCGGTCAGTATAACCGAATTATTGGATCAGAAAATTTTAAATTGGCCGGGGCTGATTGAGAAACTTAGTTTAAATCCCGCTAAGATTTTGGGTTTGGATAAAGGGACATTGGCAGAGGGAGCTTTTGCGGATATAATTATAATCTCTGATCAGGAAAGGTGGGTAGTTGATAAACAAAACCTTGTTTCCAAATCCAAGAATTCGGCTTTTTTGGGCCGCTCCTTAAAAGGGTTGGTGGATTATACAATTTGTAATGGGAATATTGTATATAAACAAGGCAGTAGTGGGCAGTGCCTAATTTGAAAAATCAAAATGCAAAACGACAAATCAAAATTTAAATTTTTCGTAGATTCTTTGAAGGAAAAAGGGTTTTTTAGAGGGGGGAAGCACCCCCAACTTCTTACTGATCTTTGGTTTGTTATTTTTATGTTGGCGTTAGGGATAGAGTTGCTTGTAAGTTTTATTGTAAATAAAATTTTTAATTTAGGCAATACGACCGGTTATCATCAATTAGACATGGTTGTTTTAGCCCTATTTCTGGGAATTCCCGCTATATTGGGTATTTTTGTGTGCAGGTGGGTTTGGAAAAAAAGCACTGGTGCGGATGATTATAATAAAGTACTTGAAACATCACTTGTATTAAAAGATTTGTGTATTTTTATATTGGCAGCTCAAATGTTCTGGTTAGGGATAATGGCTGTATCATTACGCGCAGGGTTTTGGGGTATATTTTGGAGTATAATATCTTTTCTATTCGCGGCAGGCATGCTTATCTTCAATTTTAGGAACGCTTCGTTTATTGAGATTCTAAAAAGGACAGCCCGAGCGTTAAGAATAGCCGTATTGATTATTATTTCTATCGCACTTATTTCTTTTATTATTATAAATCTAACTCATTTTTTTGCCTAAGATAAAAACACGTATTCCCCTCCCCTTCATTCGACACAGTCTTAAAGGGGGAGGGAATGTAAACAATGTTTCACTTGCACGGCGATAATATGGAAAGGGGAGCTTAACTATTGATGTATTTCGGATTTTTAAATAACTGGGGATTATTCAGCCTTTTCGCATTAGTAAGTGTAGGCTTCGATATATATTTTGGTTACTTCTTATATGTTAATAGAAACATAGGCCAAATTATACGATGGGCTTCTCTTGTGCCGTTATTGTTATTATTCATTGCGTTGCTGCACACTATGGATATACTAAAGGAGTACAAACCAGATCCAAAGACACAAGCTGATAATGGCCTTGCTTTTTTTCTGCTTATACCTGTTATGTTCTATTTTAGCAGGTGGAACATATTTTTAATTCTTCTAATACCTTGTGTTTATCCCCTTTACTGGTCTATAAAAACTTATAGCGATGAAAGCTTAAAAGGAGTTCTTAGAAGAATTTCAAGAATAGTTTTAATGACGGTTTTAATAAGTTTTATTTTTGTGATAGTTATTTTAGCATTTATTATCCCAGGTATTATTTTTATAGGTAGATAAATGGAATTTATCGCTGATTTTCATATCCACTCTAAATACTCCCGGGCAACCAGCCGCGATATGGATGTTAAGCATCTGGCAGATTGGGCAAAATTAAAAGGCATAACTTTAATGGGCACAGGTGATTTTACTCACCATTTGTGGCTGGAAGAATTGAAACACACATTAGAGGATTGCGGCAATGGTTTATTTAAATATGCCGGCATATATTTTATGCTTACTGCCGAAGTAAGCAGTATTTATTCCAAGCGCGGCCGCACCTACCGTATTCATAATTTGATTTTTAGCCCTTCATTTAAAAGCGTGGATAAGATAAATGAGCGTTTAGGCAGGATCGGAAACTTAGCCAGCGACGGACGGCCGATATTAGGCCTAGATGCCGCAGAACTGGCGCGCATCGTATTTGATATTGATGAAAATTGTATGATCGTCCCCGGGCATATCTGGACACCCTGGTTTAGCGTGTTTGGCTCAATGTCCGGATTTGATAAAATCGAAGATTGTTTTGAAAAACAAACGGATAAGATTTTTGCCCTTGAGACCGGGTTATCCAGCGACCCGGCGATGAATTGGCGCTTGAGCGCTTTGGATAAATTTACATTGATTTCGAACAGCGATTCGCATTCGCCGCAGAAGCTCGGCCGCGAAGCCAATGTTTTTAATTGCCAATTAGATTATAAAACCATAAGAGAGGTTTTAAGGACCAAAGATAAAGAAAAATTTCTCTACACTATCGAATTTTTTCCCGAAGAAGGCAAATATCATTATGATGGCCACCGGCTTTGCGGTATTCGTTGGTCGCCTCAGGAAACCAAAGAGCACAACGGTAAATGCCCCAAGTGCGGCAAGCCGGTAACTGTTGGAGTAGTCAACCGGGTTGAGAAATTAGCTGATCGTCCGGAAGGCTTTAAGCCCGAGAATGCCATACCATTTAAAAGCCTGATCCCATTTGCTGAGATTATTGCTGACGCAAAAGGTGTGGGCAAGGGCTCGGTAAACGTAGAAAGAGAGTATATGGCGTATCTGGCCAAATTCGGGACAGAGTTTAATATTCTGCTTAAAGCTTCAAAAGAGGAGTTACTCAAAAGTTTACCTCCTAAAATTGTTGAAGGTATCCTGCGGGTGCGCGCAGGTAAAGTAAATATCAAAGCAGGCTTTGACGGCGAATATGGCACAATCTCCATATTTGATGATAATGAAGGGCAAAAGAAAAACGAGGAGCAATTGAGTTTGTTTTAACGCGCCTGTGGCTCAACGGATAGAGCACTAGCCTCCGAAGCTGGTGGTGCAGGTTCAATTCCTGCCAGGCGCATTTTAACGAAGTGGAGTAGTTTACCCAAAATATAGGCTAAAAATTAAAGATAGTGGATACAAAATGAAGAAAAAAGTAATTATTTTAGGTGGCGGCCCTAATCGCATTGGTCAGGGAATTGAATTTGATTATTGCTGCTGCCATGCGGCCTACGCTTTACGTGAAGAAAATGTGGAAAGTATTATGATTAACTGTAATCCTGAAACAGTTTCTACTGATTATGATACCTCCGACCGTCTTTATTTTGAGCCGCTTACCTTCGAAGATATTATGAATGTTATCGATCAAGAGAAACCTTTGGGCGTAATCGTGCAGTTTGGCGGCCAGACCCCGCTTAATTTGGCTGTTCCTTTACTTAAAGCCGGGATTAATCTTTTGGGGACAAGCGCCGACAGCATTGATATCGCCGAGGACCGTAAGCGTTTTAAACAGATGCTGGATAAACTCGGACTGTTGCAGCCGGCCAGTGGCACGGCGTTTACCTTTGCCCAGGCAAAAGAAGTGGCTAACCGGATCGGTTATCCGGTATTAGTGCGTCCTTCATATGTATTGGGCGGCAGGGCGATGGAGATTGCCTATGATGAACAGGTTTTAGAAAAATTTATTAAAGAAGCGGCGGAGGTTTCCGGGGAGCATCCGATTTTAGTCGATAAATTTCTGGAGGATGCCATCGAGGTTGATGTGGATTTAGTCGGAGACGGGAGAGAGTTTGTAATCGGCGGGATTATGGAACACATTGAACAGGCAGGGGTGCATTCCGGGGACGCGGCAATGTCCCTTCCGACCTATACTTTATCTGCCGGGATATTAAAACAGATCCGCCAGGCGACAATTCAGATGGCCAAAGAATTGCATGTAGTAGGCCTGATGAATGTGCAGTATGCGGTAAAGGATAGCAAGGTTTACATCCTGGAGGTTAATCCCCGCGCTTCGCGCACCATTCCTTTTGTTTCTAAGGTAATCGGAGTGCCGTTAGCAAAATTAGCAACTAAGGTTATGCTGGGGAGAAAACTAAAAGATTTAGGTTTTACCAGGGAAATTATTCCAAGGTATGTGGCAATTAAGGAATCGGTGTTTCCTTTTAACCGTTTTCCGGGAGTTGATATAATTCTCGGGCCGGAGATGAAATCTACCGGCGAGGTGATGGGGATTGATCTGGATTTTGGCCAGGCATATATTAAAAGCCAGCTTGCCGCCGGGCAAAAGCTGCCCACAAAAGGTAACGTTTTTATCTCGGTGAATGACCGAGATAAAAGGAATATTATTTTAATCGCTAAGAAACTAAAAGACCTGGGTTTTAAGATTTTTGCCTCAAGCGGGACAGCCGCGGCATTAGCAAAAAGTAAAATCCCGGCAAAAGTTTTGCCAAAAATATCAGAAGGTAAGCCCAACGCCCTGGATCTAATGAAAGAAGGCAAGCTCCAGCTGGTAATTAATACTCCTTCGGGCAGGATTCCCCGGCTTGATGAAGTAAAAATCCGTTCCCAGGTTATTTTGAGCGGCATACCTTATACTACAACTATATTCGGGGCGCAGGCAACAGTAAGCGGTATAGAAGTGCTGCTGACGAAAAAACTCAAAGTTAAATCCTTGCAGGAGTATTATGCCAGAGCTGCCGGAAGTTGAGACAATTAAAGGAGACCTTCAGGAAACAATTCTAGGGAAAAAGATTCTAAAAGTTTACGTGAATGATCCAAGGGTCATACGTGAACCCGCACCTTTGGTATTTAAGAAATCTCTGGAAGGCCAGGCCATAAAGAATATTCTGCGTAGGGCAAAGCTTCTGGTTTTTGAATTATCGAATGGATCGTTCCTGACTATCCACCTGAAGATGACCGGACAGTTGGTTTATCCCGGAGGCTCTAAAAAAAGCCGGGTAGCTTTTTATTTATCCGGGGGTAAGATTTTGGATTTTAACGACGACCGCCTGTTCGGAGAATTGCGCCTTGTCCGCGATTGGAAAAAATTAAAATTTGTGCAGGGGCTTGGGCCGGAACCATTTGATTTGACTTGCGCCGATTTTAAAGATATGCTTTCTAAGAGAAAAACTGAAATCAAGCCATTGCTGATGGACCAGAAATTTATTTCCGGCATCGGCAATCTTTACGCCGCTGAAATTTTATTCCGGGCTAAAATTCACCCCAAAAGGAGCGCGCAAAGTCTAACCGCGGAAGAAAAAGAGGCTCTTTATAAAGAAATGAAGAAGGTGTTAAACAGTGCGATTAAGCACGGAGGCTCTTCGGTAGATGATTATGTGCGGGTTTCCGGAAAACCCGGGGATTATGTGCGTTATCATCAGGTTTATGGCCGCGGCGGTAAACCTTGTTTTCTCTGCAAAAACCCGGTAAAAAAAATTACCCAGGGAGGCAGAGGCACTTATTTTTGCGCCAACTGCCAAAATTAGCTTATGAAAAAAAGGCTTAAGATCAACGGAATAATTATGGGGTGCGCGGGTTTAGCGGTGGTATTTTTCCCAAGGTTTTTTTTGCGGGGTATTTTAAATGGTTTTTGGGAGCCTTGCATAGAGGTCATGGGCTTTTCGCTTATTTTTTTCGGGCAAATTATTCGCGTCTCCGGCCGGGGGTATAAAGCAGAGCATTCCCGGGACAGCCGGGCATTAATACAGGGAGGGCCTTATCAGCTGGTGCGTAACCCGATGTATCTGGGGATATTCCTGATCGGCCTGGGAGTGGTTTTGGTACTCTTTAAATGGTGGGTGGTGGTAATTTTTATTATCGTTTTCATTATCCGTTACCTGCTGCTTATTTATCAAGAGGAAGCTAAACTTCGGGGAATGTTCCCAGGTACCTACCAAGAATATTGCCAAAAGGTCCCGCGAATTCTTCCCTCTTTATTAAGGCTGCTTAAATTAAAGATAACCGAGTATTTACCCCTAAAATTAAGCTGGTTTTACCGGGAGATCGGTTCGATTTTCACGTTGATCCTGCTTGTCTTTTTGGTAGAATCCTGGAAAAATATTAGCGAAGAAGGATTTAAGGCTTATCTTAGCCAATCTCTGTGGGTATCCTTAACTTTTATTATATTCATAATTTTTGTAGTTTCACTGAGTAAGCGGACGAGTAAGAGAGATGAAAATAGCGCAAATAAAAGCTAAAATAATTTCCAATAAAAGGCTCAAGCGGAATTATTGGCATTTAGAATTTGAATCAAGCATAATCGCCAACAATGCTCAACCCGGGCAGTTTGTGAATATTAAAGTCAGTGATGGGCTTGGGCCATTATTGAGAAGGCCGATTAGTATCCATGGGGTAAAAGGATCTACGGTTAAGCTTATCTATGAGGTTTTGGGTAAGGGGACGCAAGCTTTATCTGCAAGAAAGCCAAAAGAGTTTCTAGATATCATCGGGCCTTTGGGTAATGGGTTTGGTTATAAGCAATTGGCTAAAGCAGGGAAGGCTAAAAATATTTTGATTGCCGGAGGAATGGGTGTGGCGCCGCTGGTTTTCTTAGCCGAAAAAATAAAGCCCGTTAAGCCCCTGGTTTTAATCGGGGCAAAGACGAAAAATCAAATTCTCTGTACGCCGGAATTTAAATCTTTGGGCTGCACGCTGAAATTAGCTACTGATGACGGTTCTGCCGGGTTTAAAGGCAGGGTTACCGACCTGCTAAAAATTGTTTTAGAACAGGCCAAGCCATCCAGATTGTTTTCCTGCGGGCCGCATCCAATGTTAAAAACAATTGCCCGGATTGCCCATGAAAATAAAATTAACGCGCAGCTTTCTTTAGAGGAACATATGGCCTGCGGAATCGGGGCATGTTTGGGCTGTGTTGTTTCCACCAAGGCCGGGTACAAAAGAGTTTGTAAAGACGGCCCTGTTTTTTCAAGCGAGGAATTAATATGGTAAAGATACTCAAGCCGAATTTAAGCTTAGCAATAGGAAGGCTTGGCTTGAAAAATCCGGTAATGGTGGCCAGCGGCACATTTGGGTATGCCGAGGAGTTTCGGGATTTTATCGATTTAAAAAAGCTCGGGGCCATTGTTACCAAGACCATAACTGTCAAACCGCGCCATGGAAACCTTCCGCCGCGCACCTGCGAGACCCCAAGCGGGATGCTTAATTCTATCGGACTGGAGAATCCCGGAATAGATCAATTTATTGAAGGTAAGCTTCCTTTTTTGAAAAAGCTGGCTGTCCCGATTATCGCCAGTATTGCCGCCGAAGAAAGCCCGGATGAATTTTCCATCCTGGTTAAACAACTGGACAAGCTAAGCGGAATATCCGCAATCGAGCTGAATATATCATGCCCCAACCTGCAAAAAGATAAATTAATTTCCCAGGATGCCAAAGAGACTTTTGAATTGGTAAGTTCAGTACGCAGGCTTACGAAAAAATGCCTGATTACAAAGCTTTCGCCTAATGTAACTTCAATCTGCGAGATTGCTTTAGCCGCAGAGAAAGCAGGCAGCGATGCAGTAGCGTTGATCAATACGCTTAGCGGCATGAGCATAGATGTAAATAAACGCATTCCTAAATTAGGCTCATGGGTTGGCGGCTTAAGCGGCCCGGCAATAAGGCCGGTAGCAGTTAAAATGGTTTGGGAGGCGTATAATAAAATTAGGATTCCTATTATCGGCATGGGTGGTATAATGGATACTGAAAGCGCGTTGGAGTTTTTTATTGCCGGCGCCAGCGCGATTAGCGTAGGAACGGCAAATTTTATTAATCCCAGGGCCAGCATAGAAATTATTTCCGGGTTAAAACAATATATGGCGGATAATAATATTCAGAATTTAAGCAATATAATCGGAAGATTAAAAGCATGCAACGATTAAGCACGCCGGAGATCATACTTGCCCTGGATGTGGATACTATAGAAAGTGCTGCGGATTTTGTGGACAAGCTTTATCCCAAAATAAAGATTTTTAAAGTAGGCAGCTATCTTTTTACTGCTTATGGCCCGCAGATTATTGAGATGCTGCGTCAACGCGGCGCCGAAGTTTTTTTAGACCTCAAATATTTTGATATTCCGAATACTGTTGCTCAGGCAGTATCTGCAGCGGTGCGCCAAAAAGTGAAAATGCTTACTTTGCATATTTCCGGAGGAAAGGAAATGATTGAGGCTGCTGTAGATGCGGCAGGTACCCAAGCGGAAGCTTTAAAGCTGGCCCGGCCGCTTTTAATCGGGGTTACGGTTTTAACCAGCCAAAAGGCCGGCCAGTCAGAGGTGTTAAAATTAGCACGGCTTGGATTGGCTTGCGGGTTAGATGGCGTAGTTTGTTCCGTAGCAGAAGCAGCGGTTTTACGCAGCAAAATAAAGAAAAGTTTTGTAATTGTTACTCCGGGAATCAGGGCTGATAATTCCGCCAAGGATGACCAGAAGAGGACGGCTACAGCCGGGCAGGCAGTAAAAGCAGGGAGTAATTTTCTAGTCATCGGCCGGCCGATTTTAAAGGCAGATAATCCAATTGCAAAAACAGAAGAATTTTTAGGAGATTTATATGGCGCAGGAAATTAAAGATTTGATCGCAAAGATTCAAGCCGAAGGCGTAAGAGCGGCCGAGGAGAAGGCCGGAAAAATAAAAGCCGAAGCAGATTTAGCTGCCCGGAAAATCATTGCCGATGCAAAAATACAGGCCAAAGAAATTATCGAACAGGCAAATACTGAAACAAAAAGGCTGGAGGATTCTACCCTGTCTTCTTTAAAACAGGCAGGCCGGGATTTATTAATCAGCTTAAGGAAAGAAATTAGTTCTATGCTGGATAGGCTGATTAAAGCGGATATGCACAAAGCCTTAACCGTTGAAGAATTAGCCGGGATTATCGGGACATTGATCAAAAACGCGCCGCTTTCTTTAGGTTCGGAGATTATAGTTTCTTTAAGCCAGCACGATAAGGAAAAATTAGAGAAAGGATTTTTAAAGCAGTTAGTTCAGGAAACCAGGAAGCAAATAATTTTAAAGGCTGCCGAAGGGATTAATAGCGGATTTGTGATTAGCTTTGATGCCGGTAAATCTATCTTTGATTTTAGCGCGCAAGCCTTGGCCGAGTATATATCCGGCTCTTTAAGGCCAGAATTGGCCAAGATTATAAAATCCGAATAAATGGGCGCTTATTATACATACCTGATCTCCAGCCTCCCAATGCTTAATTTTTCGGCCAAGCTGCCGTTTAGCCTGGAAGATTTTTTTAATAAATGCAGGGAGTTGATTCCGGAAACAAAGATTGAACTTTTGCGCAATGCCTGTTATCAAGAAGCTTATTTATTGAATACTGCATCAGGGGATACCTCATCTGAATGGGCTAATTTTGAGATAGCTTTAAGAAATGAGCTGGCCCGCGCCAGGGCCCGGAGAAAGAAAATCGACCCTTTAAAATTTGTGCGCCTTCCGGATTCACCCGTTGCGCATATCAGCCATGTGGCAATGGCGGCTTACAGAAGCACCTCGATACTGGAAGCAGAAAAAATTTTGGATCAGGAGAGATGGAATTTTCTGGAGTCTTTGGCCTTCGGGCATTATTTTGATTTTGATTTTTTATTGATTTACGCGCTAAAACTTAAAATCCTGGAACGTTGGGATAAAATACAAAAAGCGGATAAAGAAAATTTGTTTAACGCAGCAGCGCAGAATTAATTATGGAAAATAAGAGGACCGGAAAAGTAATTAATGTTAATGCCAACATGGTTACCGCCCAAATTGACGGGTTTATTATCCAGAATGAGGTGGCTTATATTATCCGCGGCCATGAGCGCCTGAAGGCCGAAGTTATCCGCGTGCGCGCCAATCACGCAGAGATGCAGGTTTATGAAAGTACCCAAGGCTTAAAAGCCGGAGACCTTGTAGAGTTTAGCAACGAGCTTCTTTCCGTAGAACTTGGGCCCGGGTTATTAGGCCAGATTTTTGATGGCCTGCAGAATCCCCTGCCGGCACTGGCGGAAAAATGCGGATTTTTTCTAAAGCGGGGCGTGTATTTTGAGGCGCTTGGCAATGAAACGAAGTGGGATTTTACGCCTTTAGTAAAACCGCAGGACAAGGTGCTGGCAGGCAGCTGGCTGGGTTTTGTCCCCGAGAAAATTTTTAAGCACTATATTATGGCGCCTTTTGCGCTTAACGGCAGCCTGGAAGTAATAAGTATTGTTTCCGCGGGTAAATATAATTTAAAGCATGCAATTGCCAGGCTTAAAGATGCCAACGGGCACATCCATGATGTTTTTTTACAGCAGAGCTGGCCGGTAAAAATACCAATTCGAGCCTATGCGGAGAAATTAAGGCCGCATCAGCCGCTGGTTACCAAAATGCGCCTGATTGATTCACTGTTTCCGGTTTCACTTGGAGGGACATATTGTATCCCCGGGCCGTTTGGCGCGGGAAAAACTGTTTTGCAGCAGCTGACCAGCCGGCACGCGGAAGTGGATATTGTAATTATCGCCGCCTGCGGAGAACGCGCCGGAGAAGTTGTGGAGACATTAAAAACATTTCCTAAAATTAACGACCCGCGTACAAATAAACCGCTTATTGACCGCACGGTAATTATTTGCAATACCAGCTCGATGCCGGTAGCTGCCCGCGAATCCAGTGTTTATACCGCAGTAACCATTGCGGAGTATTATCGCCAGATGGGCTTAAATGTTTTGCTGCTGGCAGATTCAACTTCGCGCTGGGCCCAGGCGATGCGCGAAATGAGCGGCCGCCTGGAAGAGATCCCGGGAGAAGAGGCCTTTCCGGCATACCTTGAATCACGCATCGCTTCTTTTTATGAACGCGCAGGCGTAGTCAGGCTTTATGGCGGCGATCATGGCTCGGTAACCATAGGCGGCACAGTCAGCCCCGCCGGAGGAAATTTCGAAGAGCCGGTAACCCAGGCTACCCTTAAAGTAGTCGGCGCTTTTCATGGGCTTTCCCGCGAGCGCTCAGATGCCAGAAAATATCCGGCAATAGATTCTTTGATTAGCTGGAGCAAATATAAGAGCTTTGTAAAGGCCGGAGATCAGGAAAAAGGCCGGGCTATTTTGCGCCGTAGCCATGAGATTGCGCAGATGATGAAAGTCATCGGCGAAGAAGGCACGTCTTTAAATGATTACATCCAGTATTTAAAGGGGGAATTTTTTGATTTTGTTTATCTGCAGCAGAATGCCTTTGACGCGGTTGATGAAGCAACCACCGAAGAAAGGCAGGTTTATTTGTTGGGATTTATTTGCGGTATATTGGATTCAGAATATAAATTAGACGATAAGCCGGCTGCCCTGCATTTCTTTCAAACTCTGCGCCAGCTTATGCGCACCTGGAACTGTGCGGAATATAATAGCCCGGAGTTTGAAAGAACAGAAGAACAGATAGAGATATTTTTGGAAGAGAAAAAAATAAGGAAGGCAGAATAGTAATGCAAAAAGCTTATACAAATATTATTCAAATTTCCGGGGATGTTATTACGGTTGAAGCCGAAGGCGTAGGCTATTTGGATATTGCCCAGATTACCACCCGCCGCGGGGTA
This sequence comes from Candidatus Omnitrophota bacterium, assembly GCA_023247825.1. Classification (GTDB taxonomy): domain Bacteria; phylum Omnitrophota; class Gorgyraeia; order Gygaellales; family Profunditerraquicolaceae; genus UBA6249. The sequence goes on along the minus strand of JAHFFR010000002.1, from coordinate 29,791 downwards.
TCCCTGGCCCAGGTTATCCGCATTGATTCTAAAAAAGTATCCCTGCAGGTTTTCGCAGGCTCCCGGGGTATATCCACGGGAGACAGGGTGAGGTTCCTGGGCCGCTCAATGCACGTTGCCACCGGTGAAAATTTATTAGGCCGCATATTTAATGGCAGCGGGCTGCCTTTGGATCATGGGCCGTTACTTTCTGAAAACATGGTAGATATCGGAGCCCCTTCAGTAAACCCGGTTAAAAGGATTATTCCAAATAAGATTATTCGCACCGGCATCCCGATGATTGATGTTTTTAATTCTTTGGTAGAGTCACAGAAACTCCCTGTTTTTTCAATCGCCGGTGAGCCGTATAACGAGCTTTTGGCGAGGATTGCCATTCAGGCAGAAATAGATATTATAATTTTAGGCGGTATGGGTCTAAAATATGATGACTATCTTTTTTTCCGCGAGACTTTAAATGCGCATGGCGCGCTTTCCCGCTGCATATTCTTTATACATACCGCGTCCGATCCTACCGTAGAATGCTTGTTGGTGCCGGATATCAGTTTGGCCGTAGCAGAAGATTTTGCGTTAAAAGGCAAAAGGGTTTTGGTTTTGTTAACGGATATGACTAATTTTGCCGACTCATTAAAAGAAGTCTCCATTACTATGGAGCAGGTTCCTTCTAACCGCGGGTATCCCGGCGATCTTTACAGCCAGCTTGCCTTAAGATATGAAAAAGCCGTTGATTTTGAGGGCGCCGGATCGATTACCATCCTTTCAGCCACAACCATGCCCGGAGATGACGTTACCCATCCTGTGCCGGATAATACCGGCTATATTACTGAAGGCCAATTTTATCTGAAAGACGGAGCCATTGAGCCGTTCGGCTCTTTGAGCCGCTTAAAACAACAGGTAAACGGAAAAACCCGGCTTGATCACCGCACCATCATGGATACAATGATCCAGCTTTTTGCCGATTACCGGGAAACCCTGGAAAAGCAATCCATGGGGTTTCAGATGAGTGATTGGGATAAAAAATTACTTAAATACGGCTTACTTTTTGAAAAGGATATGATGTCGCTTAAGGTAAATATTCCCCTGGAGAATGCTTTGGATTTAGGCTGGCAGATCTTAGCGGATTGTTTTACCCCGGAAGAAACAGGGATAAAACTTTCCATTATCCAGCAGTTCTGGCCGAAAGAGTAAATGGCAAAGATAAAACTTACCAAAGGCGAATTAAAAAGGCAGCGCGACGCTTTAAAGCAATTCCAGCGCTACCTGCCTACCCTGCAATTAAAAAAACAGCAGCTGCAGCTGGAAATCCTGCAGCAAACTTCTCTCCTCCAGGAAAAGAAGCAAATTCTTATTAAAAAAAGGCAGGCAATTGAACCCTGGGCAGGGTTACTTGCCGACCCGCAGGTTGATTTAAAATTATTTTTAAAACCGGAAAAAATAATTACCCGCCTTAAAAATATTGCAGGCACTGATATCCCCGTATTTGATACAGTGGAATTCCATATAGTAGATTATGATTTATTTGCCATGCCTCTCTGGCTGGATTTAGCAATTGAAGCCCTTAAAGAAGCTATTATTTTAAATAAAGCAATTTTGGTGCTGGGTGAAGGCATCTCTATCTTGCGCCACCAACTGCGTATTACCGCCCAGAGGGTAAATCTTTTTGAAAAAGTAAAAATACCCTCGGCAGAAGAAAATATCCGGCTGATCAAGATTTACATCGGTGACCAGATGGCCAATGCCGTTGGCCGCAGTAAAATTGCCAAGAGAAAAATTGAGGAGTTTATTTTAGAAGGGGCGATAGCATGATCGTAGCTATGAAAAAAGTTTTTTTGCTGATGCATAATGACAGCGGCCCGGCTGCCTTAGAGCGCTTGCGTGAATTGGGCATAGTGCATGTTGAGCATGAGAATGTCCCCGCGGGCATTGAGCTTAATGAAATCAATGAAAAACTAAATTTAATTGAAGCTGCCCGTACTGTTTTGGCGCAGGTAAGCCCGAAACAGCCGGCAAAAATAGCCCATGCGCCGGAAGACTGGATTACTGTATGCCGTCATATTATTGACTTGCAAAAAAGATATGACCAGCTTAGGGAGTTTTCCGTCTCTTTGCATAGCGGCATAGACCTTTGGGAGCACTGGGGGGATTTTGACCCCGCCCAGATAAAAGCCCTGCAGCAAGAAAATGTGTTTATAAGGTTATATCAGATTCCCAAAGATAAAATTAAGGGCCTTGCGCATGAGATAGTATTAAAAGAAATTTCTCCAGAAGATGGGGCGGTAAATTGCTTGGCGGCAAGCCTGGGTAATATCGAACTCGGGTTTAAAGAAATAGAATTGCCTAAATTATCATTGTCCCAGATGCAGAATAGGATTAGCGAAGATGCAAAAATTATGCAGGAGATAAGAGAAGAGATTGCCGGGCACCTCGTTTTTCAAAACGAGCTTATTTCCGCCGAAAATTCTTTTTTAAGCCAGAAAGATTTTTATAGTGTTTTAAAAGGCATGGGCCGGGCAGAGGAGCTTGTTTATTTGAAAGGGTATGTTCCGGTAGATGCCGAGAAAATGCTGGTGAAGCAGGCAAAAATCAATGATTGGGGAATTTTGACAGTTACGCCCGGAGCAGATGATGCCGTGCCGACCTTGGTGCGTAATCCGGCTTGGGTTAAGCTTATCCGGCCGGTATTAAAGCTGCTTGAAATTGTGCCCGGGTATAATGAATTGGATATCAGCCCGCTGTTTCTTATATTTTTTAGTTTATTTTTTGGCATAATTATTGGTGATGCCGGGTATGGGCTGCTGTATCTTATTATTACTTTTATCGTAGATAAAAAAATGGGCAAAAAGATCAAAGACAAAACGGCAATTTTTCTCTTTTATGTCTTAAGTTCTTGCGCTATTATATGGGGGGTTATTTCGGGAACATTTTTTGGCCAGGCATGGCTTGCGCACCTGGGAATAAAGCCATTGGTGCCGTTGCTTAACAATATCTTTTTTGTCCAGGCTTTATGTTTTTTAATAGGCGCAATACACCTGAGTATCGCGCATTCCTGGAGGCTGGCTCTTAAGCTTCCGGCGCTGATAGCGTTAGCAGATTTAGGCTGGATCAGTATAATCTGGGCGGCTTTTTTTCTGGCTAAGAATTTGCTCTTGGGTGATCCGTTTCCGCTATTTGGCAAGTGGTTAATCTATGGCGGGATAAGCTTGGTAATTTTATTTACCAGTCCGCAGAAAAACATCTTAAAAGGCATAGGTGAAGGCCTGGCGGCGATTGCTTTAGGCCTGGTAAATAATTTTACAGATGTTGTTTCTTACGTGCGCCTTTTTGCAGTGGGCCTTGCCGGGGTTGCAATTGCCGATGCTTTTAATGTGATGGCAGCCGGTGGAGGCGCCAAAGATGCCGGGGCAATTATCAGTTGCGTATTGATTTTGATCGCCGGGCATACCTTGAATTTTATTTTAGGCCCAATGTCTGTATTGGTGCACGGCGTGCGGCTTAATGTTTTGGAATTTTGCAGCCACGCCAATGTTTCCTGGAGCGGGTTTGAGTATAAACCGTTTTCTAAGAAAGAAAAATAATATTATATAAGGAGAGCAATATGGAAACCGGAGCTTTGATGCAGTTTAAGGATTTGGGGTTAGGGTTAGTGTTGGGGCTTTCAGCTTTGGGTTCCGGCGCAGGGGCCGGAGTAGCCGGGATGGCGGCAATCGGCGCATGGAAGAAGAACTTTAATCAAAATAAAAACGCTTCATTTTTGCTGGTGGCTTTAGTTGCCGCGCCGCTTACGCAGACGCTCTATGGGAATATTGTTATGACCAAGATGGTTGAGCTGGCTAATCAGGGGCATTATCTTTGGGGGATCGGGGCACTAAGCGGCGCGGCCATAGGCCTTTCAGCTTATTTCCAAGGCAGGTGCTCTGCCTGCGCCTGCGATGCGATGGGTGAAACCGGCAAAGGTTTTGGAAATTATCTGGCAGTGTTGGGCATGGCCGAGACCGTAGCCATTTTAGTCATGGTGTTTACCCTGATTATTCTGGGGAAACTCTCCGGAGCATAATTTTTCCGGGCGATTAGCTCAGCTGGTTAGAGCATCTGCTTTACACGCAGAGGGTCAGGGGTTCAAGTCCTCTATCGCCCACCATTTTTAAAGATAAAAACCTGTTGCAAACATTAAGGTTTTAGGTTAAAATCTAACTTCATAATTTGGGGTCGTAGCTTAGCCTGGTTTAAAGCGCCTCCCTGTCACGGAGGAGATCGCGAGTCCGAATCTCGTCGGCCCCGCCAGTCAAATTACCCTTCCTTTTACTTTGTCTTGAGTTTTTCTATCCGCGGTGATATTATGGAACAATGATAAAGAAAATTTGTTTTTCCTTTATCTTGGCCTCGAGCATTATTTCCTCCGTATATGGCTACGAGCTTCTTAATACCGGGCAATTGTCGCTGGCATTAAGCACTTATTTCCGCGCGGACTTGGTAAGTTTTAAGAATGTGGTGGATTTAGACAGCCATAATAAAGATGATCATACCGCTTATTTAGGCATAGATTACAGCCTTGCGCTTAAGGCGGATTTTAAGGATTCGGGAAATAAGTTTTATTTTAAGCTTGAGCGTAACGGCCCTTATGATTACAGCGCGCCGGTTTTTATTCATAATACGCTGATCAATTCCGGCGGCAGGGTAGAGAGGTACCGCGATTCAGAATTGCTGCCGCAGGTTGAGGAATTTTGGCTTGACTCCAAACTTTTTGATAGATACAGGGTTAAAGCAGGTTTATATGCCTATGAAGTCGGCAATGGTTTTAGCTTAAGCGGCAATTATGAAAATTACGGATTCACCATTTATAAAGAAACGCAAAATTTAATCTGGCGCCTTTATTATTGCAAGCCGGATTTAGTTTACAAGAATCATTTAGGCCCGCATATTAAACAGGACCAAGAGCAGGGCCAGAGATACGAACCTAACGCAGCTAATTTTTTTGCTGCCGATACTAAAATTACTCTGGATAAACAGACCTTTTGGCCGTATGTCGGTATGTTGGCAGACTATACTTCAGAAGGAAAAAGAGACAATCTTTTTGTTACCCCCGTTAATAGAGATTTCCTGGGGACTCTCGGTACTGCCTGGGAATATGATGCCGGGGATTTTAATTTAAAATTAGAGGCAGCGCATAATTTTGGCCTGGCCCGGAGCGTGGATAGCAGCTACAAAAATATCACGCATACCGGTTATATGTTTTATTCCGGTATAGATTATACCCTGGGCAAATTTGTCCCGGAATTACAATTTTTATTATGCTCCGGGAATAAAGCCACTCCGGATATGGCTGAGAATGGCGATACTAAATACGTCGGAGGGAAAAACCGCGCTTTTAGTTATTCTTCCCCTACAAACTTGAATTTAAGTGATACTATAAGCAGCAGCAATGTGGACATGCTTCCGATTGTGGCGATGGGCGGAGGGTATGGCTTAAATTACGGGGTACCGAGGCCAAAAACATTCTTTTCCGGTGATTTTGAAAACCTGATTATGCCGTCGGTTGGCTTTGATTATAATTTTACCGACAAGCTCTGCGTAAGTTTATACGGATATTATTTAAGGGCATTTAACCGGCCGGTAGGGGTTTTAGACGGCCAAGGGAAATATCTTTCCCGGGATTTAGGGTATGAAGCGGATTTATTCGTTGACTATAAAGTAAGCCCGCATACGACAGTCGGTTTTTTAGGCGGTTATTTTCTTCCGGGCAGGTTTTATAAAGAAAGGCGTGATGATACAGAGGGCAGTTTATTCACTCCTTATCTGCGCGGCGATGGATCGGCAAATAACGCATATCAGATTGAATTTTACGCGGAATTTAAGTTTTAGAGAGGAGCCAGGATGGCAACAATTGATGATTTCAGGAAGTTAGAGTTTAGGATAGCCCAAATAAAGGAAGTTAATGACCATCCGAACGCCGACAAATTATTAGTTTTAATTCTAGATTTAGGCGACAGGCAAAAGCAGGTAGTCGCGGGAATTAAAAATTTTTACTCCAAAGAAGAGCTCCTGGGCAGGCAGGTAGTTTTAATTGATAATTTAGATCCGGTAATCCTGCGCGGGGTGGAAAGCCAGGGGATGATTCTGGCAGGTTCGGATGAAAGCCTGCTTGCGGTAATCAGCCCGGATAAAAGATTAAAACCCGGGAGCATTGTTAAATGATCAAGCAATTCGTTCCGTCGGAGTTTTGTATAAAATGCAAGGGTTGCTGCCGGTTTAAAGAAGCAGATTCCGTATGGAGCCCCTGCCTTTTGGACGAAGAGATCCAGGAGTTGCTGGATAAAAAAGATATACCCGTTGCTTCGATTTCAATCAACCGCCGCATTTGCCCGGTTGCCAATCCTGATGGCGCAGGCTTTGTTTGCCCGTATTTGGAGATTCAGGATAACAAATGCAAAATTTACGATATTCGGCCGTTTGAATGCCGGCTCTATCCTTTTTTGATTAATTTGCGCAAAGGCAAAGTGCTCCTGACCGTTGATCTGAATTGCCCGTATGTTTATGAAAAAATAAATACTCAGGAGGCCAAAGATTATATTGCTTATCTGGCCGGTTACCTTAATTCCCCGAAACAGCTAAAGATGCTTAAGGGCAATCCCCGGATTATCCAAGCCTATGAAGAGGTGAGAGAAGTTGCGGAAATTAACCTTAAAAGACCGGAAGCTATTTAACAAATACCTGATCCTATCGCCTCATGAATTGGCGGTATTCTCTTTTGCTAATATTTACATCTGGCGGGCTCTTTATGATATTAAATGGCAGGTAATTGAAAATAGCCTTTGTGTATTTTTTCAAGACAAGATCGGCTCATTTATGTATCTTCCGCCGCTGGCAAAAGAACGCCGGCCTAAGGTTATAAAAGAGGCATTTGCGATTATGGATAAGATTAATAAAAACAAGGATATCTCACGCATTGAAAATATCGAGCAGGAGGATTTAGATTATTACCGTGCCCTGGGGTATCTGGCCCATGAAAAATATCCGGATTACCTTTGCTTAAGGGATGATTTAGCCGGCCTTGGGGGGAATAAATTTAAATCCCAGCGCGCTTCCTATAATTATTTTATCAAGCATTATGATTTTGATTGGCGCCAATTGAGGCTGCCGGATAGTGCCGGCTGCCTGGATTTATTTAATTCTTGGGTAAAGCAGCGCAAAACGCAGAGTAGCGGCGATATCTACTGCGGCATGCTTGAAGACAGCCGCAAAGTAATCAAAGATGCGTTAGCTAATTATAAACAGTTAAATTTAGAAGGAGTGGTGGTCAGTGGGAATAAAAAAATCAAAGCATTCAGTTTCGGTTATAAATTAAATGATGATACTTTCTGTATACTTTATGAGATAACCGACCTTTCTATTAAAGGGCTGGCCCAATTTATTTTCCGCAAGTTTAGCCAGGAGCTGAAAGATTATAAGTATATTAATATTATGGATGATTCGGGCCTGGAGAATTTACGGAAAACCAAGCTTTCTTATAAACCTGCCCGGTTAATCCCGGCTTATGTTGTAACCAGAGATGCCTGAGCATATCGATGAAATAGAAATTACTATATTCGATACCGAGACCACCGGTTTAAAGCCCGAGGAAGGTGACCGCATAGTGGAGTTGGCTGCCTTGAAGGTTAAGGGTAAACAAAGGCTAGCCGTATTTGATGAACTGATTAATCCGGGGAGAGAGATTTCTCCGGGAGCTTTTGCCGTAAATAAGATTACTCCGGAGATGTTAAAAGGGGCCCCGCGCGTAGAGGCAGTAATGCCAAAATTTTTAGATTTTATTAAAGGCAGCTGCCTTTGTTCATATAATGCGGAATTTGACCTGAACTTTTTAAATAACGAGCTTAAGTTAATTGGTTTACCCGTAATTAATAATATTATTGTTTTTGATGTGCTGGCTATGGCGAGAATTCTTATGCCGGATTTGGCGCGTTATGCGCTTTGGTTTGTCGCGCAGAAGCTGGAAGTCAAATCAGCGCAGCAGCACCGGGCTTTGGCCGACGTCGAAATGACCTGGGAAGTTTTTACCAAGTTTAAAATTATCTGCCAGGAAAAAGGCATTACCGATCTTGCCAATTTCTCTGGCCTCTTTGCTTTTAGACACAAACCTTGAAATTACATGTATTTGCTTTCCGTCTCTTGCTTCCGGCGCTGGAAACTTTCGCCGAGTGCTGCGGTTTACGGCTCGCCTTCGGCGTATTTACAAGGTGATTGAAGCCTTCGGTCCGTCGTAATCCCTTGCACTCCTCTAAAGAAGAAAACTCGGGAATTGCCGAAAGTTTCCTAATGCGCCTCCAGCAAAAGCCGTAAAGCTTATAGATATTCTTAGCGGATGGCTTGTTTTGGATTTGAGCAGGGCGTGTCGGCAAGGAGCGGGCATGGACCCGCCCTCTATCCTTGTTTTGCGGGGAGCGACGCCAGCCGACCCGAGCGCAGTTTTGCCACGCAGGGGCAAACAAGCGTCCCTGCGAGAAACAAGACAAGGCAGCCGCACCCCTCCACAATTCACATTGCATTAGTTTTCATTTGTTATAAAATATAGTCGAAAGATTTAATTTAGAATAGGATAAAATGGGGTTAAAAAATAAAAAAGAACATCCGATAGAGCAAAGAAAATACCTGCGCCTGGATACGGTGTTTCCGGTGCAGTTCCGCCTTGAAACTCTGGACGGGAAGATTTTTCTGTCCAGTTGGCTGCAGGGTTTTACTAATAACGTCAGCCGCGGCGGCATCTGCCTTTCTATAAATAATCCCGACCCCCAATTACTTAAACTGCTCAATGAAAAAAAGTTTAAGCTATCCTTGGAAATTGATATCCCGATCAGCAGAAAGCCTATTCCTGCGCGGGCAAGCGTTGTCTGGGTCAGGGACGTCCTGGGGGATAACCGCAGGTATTTAATCGGTTTAAATTACGATCAGATTTCCGCAGGAAAAAATGTCAAATTAATGCGCTATGCCTGGTTTAAAAGGCTTTTTGTCCCGGTAGCTTTATCGCTGGTTGTATTTTTGGCTTTAATTTTAGGCATTAACAGTTACGCGAACCTTAAGTTAACGCGCGGCAATAAGCTTCTTATCGAAAAGCTAGCCATTGTATTAAGAGATTCAAATTTAACTAAGCAAAAAACGGAAGAGCTTATTGTTGAGCGCCAGGATTTTCAGTCAAAATTGAAAATCTTAGAGGAACGTATAAAATCTTTTGAATCCCAAAAAGAAAAAATAGAAACAGGCGATTTAAGCCAGATTAAACAGCTCAATGATTTGATTGCCGGTTTAACAAAAGAGAAAGCTGTTTTAGAAGAAGAGCTGGCAGCAGTTTTACGTAATGAAAACATTGCCAGCAGAGAATTATCCCGGCTGGATGAGAAAAAGATAGCTCTAGAGAAGGCTAATTTTGACAAGATGTACCAGTGGCTTAAGATCCACCAAAATAAGCGCACCGGTTTGGTAGCGAGTTTCGAAGGGGATAAAGATATTGCCAGCTGGGCGTTTACTTATGATTTGGCTTTACTCATCCAGGCTTATACGCAGTTTGAAGATTTTGGCCGCGCAAAGAAAATCCTGGATTTTTTTGCCCATCAGGCAAAAAGAGAAGACGGCTGGTTTCTTAATGCCTATTATGTCTCTGACGGCGGCCCGGCGGAGTTTATAATGCATAGCGGCCCGAATATCTGGGTAGGTCTTGCCGTTATGCAGTATATGCAAAAAACCCAGGATAGAAGCTATCTGGATTTAGCACAAAGTATTGCTTCTACGATTATCAAAATTCAAAATAAAGACGCCGATGGCGGTATAGTCGGCGGGCCGCAGGTTGAATGGTATTCTACGGAGCACAATCTTGATGCTTACGCGTTTTTCAATATGTTAGCCAGGGTTACGGGGGAAAAAATATATTTTCAGGCTGCCCAAAAAGCAGTCAATTGGATCGTCGAGAATACCTATAACCGGCAGGATTTACCGGTTAAGCGCGGCAAAGGCGATTCCACTATTGCCACAGATACTTATGCATGGTCAATTGCCGCTATCGGGCCGCAGAAGCTGCAAGAGTTGGGCATGGACCCGGATAAGATCCTGGAGTTTGTCGAGGAGAATTGCAGCGCCGAGGTAAATTTCCTGCGGCCAAATAACCGGGGAGTAAAAATAAAAGGATTTGATTTTGCGCCGCAGCAGCACGCAGCAAGAGGAGGGGTAGTCTCTTCGGAGTGGACTGCGCAGATGATCGTATCTTATAAAATTATGGAAGATTTTTATGCCAAAAAAGGCGATACGCCCAAAGCGGATAATTATAAGAAAAAAGCGGAAATGTATTTAAGCGAATTGGGCAATATGATTATCTCCAGTTCATCGCCGTCGGGCCAGGGGGAAGGCTGCCTTCCTTATGCCACCCAGGAGCACGTGGATACGGGGCATGGCTGGATGACCCCCAAGGGAAGCCATACAGGCTCGGTCTCCGGAACAGCGTATACTCTTTTTGCCTATTATGGTTTTAATCCGTTAGAACTTAAAGAATGAAGCGCAAGTTAAACCGTATTTTTCAGCGCCTTTATTCTGCTTTTGGCCAACAGCATTGGTGGCCTGCTGAGTCTGCTTTTGAAGTAATGGTTGGGGCAATTCTTACCCAGAATACCAGTTGGGCAAACGTAGAAAAGGCACTGGCGGCCCTTAAAGAAAAAAAGCTCTTAGGCGCAGGCAAGCTCTATAAACTGGCCCCGAGGAAACTGGCTTTTTTAATTAAAAGCGCAGGGTATTATAATATTAAAGCCGCCCGGCTTAAAAATTTTCTTAAATTTTTCTTTGATAATTATGCCGCCAGTATTAAAACTATTGCCGCCGTTGATTTAGCGGTTTTGCGCAAACAATTGCTTGAGGTAAACGGTATCGGGCAGGAAACCGCGGATTCTATTTTACTTTACGCCCTGGATAAACCCATATTTGTCGTCGATGCCTACACCAAAAGGATACTTTTTCGGCACGGATTAATTAAAGAAGGCGCCGATTATTCCAGCGTGCAGGATATTTTTATGCGCAATCTTAAAGTTGATGCGAAGTTATTTAACGAGTATCACGCCCTTTTGGTCAAGTTGGGCAAGGATTACTGCCGTAAGCAGGACCCCAAATGCGAGGCATGTCCGCTGGATGGTCAATAAAAAACGTTTAATAAAAACCATTAAAAAATTAATTTCCATTGACTCTCAGAATCCGCCCGGCGATGAAAAGGCGATCTCTGATTTTGTCAGGGCGTATCTATCGGGCCTGGGCCTTGAAGTTAAAACATACGCATTCAGCAATAAAAGAGAAAATGTTGTCGCAACTCTTAGGGGAAGGAAACGCGGTAAATTCCTTCTTATTACCCCGCATCTGGACACTGTTCCGGCCGGCGAAAACTGGAAGACCGGACCTTTTTGCGCTAAAATTATCGGAGATAAAATTTATGGTTTAGGGGCGACAGATTGTAAGGGGAACCTGGCGAGTGCCTTAGAAGCGGTTAATTCAATAGTTGAAGACGGCGCTAAACTCGATTATAATTTGGTTTTTGCCGCCACCGCTGATGAAGAAAGCGGCTCAAGCTTAGGCTTAATACCCCTGCTTAAGCGCAAAATTTTAAAAGCAGATGCCGCCCTTATCCTGGATGCGGATGATTTTGAAATTGTAATTACACAAAAAGGCCTGATGCATTTAAAGGTGCGAATTCGCGGGAAAAAAGCGCACGGCGCCTATCCCTGGTTAGGAAAAAATGCCATAGATATCGCGGCTAAAATAATCGTCGATCTTAAAAAACAAAATAAAATATTCCCTAAAAATAAATATTTGCGCCGGCCCACAATAAATGTCGGCACGATTAAGGGGGGAGACAAGGTGAATGTGGTCAGCGATTGGTGTGAGTTTGAACTGGATTTCAGGTTCTTGCCCGGCTCATCCGAGAAAGAATTATTAAGCAATTTGAGGAAAACGATCGCTAAATATACCGATAATTTTAAGATTGAAATCCAGGGGATTCAAAATCCGTATTACATTAATCCGTGCCATCCTTTGGTGAACAGCTTGGCTTCGGCGGCCAGAAGCTTAAAGATCAAACCGCGTATCAGCGGCTCGGAAGGCGCAACGGTAATAACTTTTTTTAAAAACGTGGGCATACCGGCAATTGCCACCGGGTTTGGCACAGAGGGCTGCGCGCATATCGCCGATGAATACGCGTCTTTGGATAATTTGTATAATGGCGCAAGGGTTTTGGTGGAATTTTTAAAAAAATATAAATTTAAGGGGGGAATATGGGATCATTGATAATTTCTAAAAAACCGCGGCTTAAAAAGCCTTATCTTATTGTCGCCTGGCCGGGTATGGGAGAGGTAGCGGCAAATGCGGCGAAGTATTTAATTAATGAGTTAAAGGCGGTTGAGTTTGCCGAGATCGCCCCGGAAGAATTTTTTTATCTGACCGGAAGCGTTATCTCGTCGGGAATATTGGATGCCCCGCTTCTTCCCCAGGGTAAATTTTATTATTGGAAAAATAAAACCGGTAAAAACGACCTGATTATTTTCTTAAGCAATGCCCAGCCGGATTTATCCAAGGCGGATAGCTACGCGAAGATAATTATCGGGTTGGCCGGAGATTTAGGAGTAGAGTTAATTGTAAGTTTTGCTTCCATGCCTCAGGCAACCGATCATACCCAGGAATCGGCGGTTTGGTTTGCAGCCACAGATCAAAAAATAAAAGAGAGCTTGGCGAAATTTAATTTTAACCTGTTGCAGGATGGCCAGATTAGCGGAATGAACGGTTTGTTTTTGGGCATGGCCAAGAAAGCCGGGTTAAAGGGGTTTTGCCTGCTCGGGGAAATCCCCCTTTATACTATCCAGATTGAAAACCCAAAAGCCTCTTGCGCGGTGCTGGAGGCCTTTGGAAAAATATTGGAGATGCAAATAAATTTACAGCCGTTAAAAGAGCAGGCGAGCCGGATGGAGAATGAAATTAATAAATTATTGGAATATTTGAAGCTCGGGCCGCCCGGTCAATCCGCGCCGATCGGCGAGGAGGAGGTGGAACTGATCAAGAAAACCCTGGGCCAGCTTACAAAATTACCTGCTTCCGTAAAAGAAAAAATTGAAAGGCTTTTCCAGGAAAGCAGCGTTAATATTGCCAAGGCAACGGAACTAAAGGCAGAGCTGGATAAGTGGAATGTTTACAAAGAATATGAAGACAGGTTTTTGGATCTCTTCAGGAAAAATAAGGACAAGGGAAATTAATCATGGCTTGCGAAATAAAAGTTATCCTGTTTGATTTAGGAAGGGTCCTGGTAGATTTTGATCACAAGAGGGCGGCAGTTAGAATGTCGGGCTTTTGCTCGAAAACCCCGCGCCAAATATATGATCTTTTTTTTGAATCGCAGGCAACAATTGCCTTTGAAGCGGGCAAAATTCCCCCGGAAGATTTTTATCTTCAGGTTAAGGATATGCTGGATTTAAAGTTAAGCTTCAATTCATTTGTGCCGATTTGGAATGATATATTTTTCTTAACCCCCAAGAACCGCTTGGTTTACAGGCTGCTTAATACTTTGCGCGCCAACTATAAAACGGCCCTGCTGTCTAACATAAATACCCTGCACTATGAGTATTTAAAGAAGAATTTCCCGGTATTCGGGGTTTTTGATAAAATTTTTCTCTCCTTTGAGCTCGGGTTAATTAAACCGGATAAAGAAATCTACAAAAAAGTTATCCAGGAGCTTAAAGTCAGCCCGCAGGAGATATTTTATACCGATGACCGGCCAGAATTAGTGGAGTCTGCCAATTCCCAGGGCATTTGCGGCCGCGTGTTTGCCAGTTTTGAGCAATTAATGGGCGATATTCAAAGCGCGGGAATAATCTTTTCCGACGAGGAAAACAGAATTTAGCTTATCGACCCCCGCGGTTTACACGGATTTAATTCGTTTTAACCGCGGGGTCCGGGGGAATCAAAATACTTGACAACGCCGGTATATTGTGGTAAAAAAATAATATAGATAGAAAGATTTTGCGTAAATTTTCGGAGGATTATAAACTAAGTTGGAAAAAATTGGATAGATTCTTAAGGGCTCATGGCGAAGTAATTTAAACATGGCCCTTATTTTTTTAGCCAGGGGTAAATTTTAAAGAAAAATAGATGAAAACCGTAGGTTTAACATACGATTTAAAGACAGATTATAAATTTAAAGAAGGGGATCCCCTTGATGCTAATGCGGAATTCGACGCCCCTTCAACGATTAATGTCATTGCCGACGCTATCACGGCAAACGGCTTTAAGGTAAAGAAAATCGGCAACGCCTTAAATTTATTGGACAAAATTGATAATCTGGGGGTAGACATTGTTTTTAATATTTCCGAAGGCCTTACCGGAAGAAACCGCGAATCCCAGGTCCCCATTTTACTTGAAATGGCAGGAGTCCCTTTTGTAGGGGCGGATGCTTTGACTTTGGGGCTTACTTTGGATAAGGTCATGGCCAAAAAGATTTTTATCGCCGAAAAAATTCCCACCCCTAAGTTTTTTGAAGTCCCATCCGTCGATGCCCTGATCAATCAGGACCATTGTAAATTTCCATTAATTGTCAAGCCGCGTTTTGAAGGTTCGTCAAAAGGCTTAAGTGAAAGCTCGCGCGTAGAAAATACCGAAGAACTAAAAAAGCAGGTTGATTTTATTACCAAAACTTATAAGCAGCCGGCTTTAGTCGAGGAATTTATCTCGGGCCAGGAATTTACAGTAGCTATTGTGGGCAACCAGAACCCCGAGATCATGCCGGTCGTGCAGATAAAAATAGACGGGAAATTAAAGTTAAATGATAAATTTTATACCTTTGCGCGGATTACCTCAGATAGGCTGGAATATATCTGCCCGGCCAAGATATCGCAGGAACTGAGGAAAAAGCTGGATGAGCTGGCTTTAAAAGTTTATCGCGGTGTCGAATGCCGGGATTTTGGCAGGGTGGATTTTAGGGTTGATAATGACGGCAATCCTTATGTTTTGGAAATAAACCCGCTGCCTTCTTTATCTACCGAAGATGTTTTTATGTTAATAGCTAAAAATATCGGCATTACCTATGAACAGATGGTGGGCAAGATTTTAAACAGCGCTATTATAAGGAACGGATTAAATTAAATGAGGGTCGCGCTTACCTACAATTTAAAAAAGAAGGACCCTCTAAAGCCGGCGGATTATTTCTCCGAATGCGATTCGCAGGAAACGATTAATTCCGTTATCTCGGCGCTTAAAACCAAGGGGCATTCTGTGGATGCGATTGATGTAGAGTATCCGGCCTTATTTTCATATTTCAGGAAAAACCGCGTAGATATGGTTTTTAATATCGCCGAGGGAAAACACGGCCGCTTCCGCGAATCCGAAGTGCCGGCGGTGCTGGATTATTTAAATATACCTTACACCGGCTCAGACACATTCTCTCTTGCCCTGGCATTAAACAAGGCGCTGACCAAAAAAATATTAAAAGCAGAAAATATCCCTACTCCCGCTTTTCAGCTTTTTGTAAAAGGCGATGAGCCGTTAGCCGCGGGGCTTAAGTTCCCTTTAATTGTTAAGCCCAATTGCGAAGGCTCGGCAAAAGGGATAAATAAGACAAATGTGGTCGATAATGAAGACGACCTTTTTAAAAAGGTCAGAGAATGTATAAATGTTTATCACCAGGAGGCCTTAGTCGAGGAGTTTATCGAGGGCAAAGAACTGACGGTAGGTATTTTAGAAAACGGTAAAACCCGGGTGCTGCCGATTTTGGAAATAGATTTTTCTAACTGTGAAAAAAGCGGGGAGTATTTTTACTCCTGGAAAATGAAGGAGTTCCAGGGCAACAGGGAATTAGGGCTAGTCCCTGAATTTTATTGCCCGGCAAGGCTGGATAAGGAAATAGAGGCAAAAGTAAAAGATGTGGCTTTACGCACGCATCGGGCGATGGGTTGCCTGGATATTTCGCGCACCGATATCCGTTTGGATAAATTTAATGTGCCTTATGTTTTAGAGATCAATCCTTTACCGGGATTAGACCCCAAAGAATCTAATTTTCCCATAATGGCATATGCCGCGGGGATGAAATATGAAGATCTTATCGAGGCCATACTAATGAGCGCCTCAGAAAGGAAGAAGGCTTAAATTGAGCAATCCTGTAAGCTTGGAGAATCAAAAAGCGCAAATTGAAACATTGCCTATTCCGCGGCCTTCAAAGCGCTTGCGCGATTATCAGCAGATCCCTCTTTTTAAAGATGTCAATCCGCTGGATTGGGAGGATTGGCATTGGCAGCTCAAACACAGGATACGCACCAAGGAAGAATTGGCTCAAATCATTAAACTTACTCCTGAAGAGGAGAAGGGGATCGATAAAGCCAAAGGCAGGCTGGCGATGGCAATTACCCCTTATTGGGCAAGCCTGATTGATGCCGATGATCCGGAATGCCCGATAAGAAGGCAGTCTGTCCCGGTTAACTATGAATTTTCTATTTCTCCTCATGAAATGGCCGACCCTTGCGCCGAAGAACGCGATTCTCCGGCGCCGCATTTAGTGCACCGGTATCCGGACAGGGTTTTGTTATTGGCCACGGAGCATTGCGCGATGTATTGCCGGCATTGCACCCGCCGGCGCTTAGTCGGCGACCATGAGGAGAAGGAATTAAATCCCGAGACCAAATTTGACGCGGCTTTAGAATATATCAAGGCCAACCGTAAAATCAGGGATGTGTTGATTTCAGGAGGAGACCCGCTTACCTTAGAAGATGGTGCCCTGGAATCTTTAATTGCGAAAATCCGCGATATATCGCATATTGAATTGTTAAGGATAGGCACGCGTGTCCCGGCAACTTTACCGCAGCGTATTACTGAAAACCTGGTAAACATGCTGAAAAAATATTCACCCGTCTGGATGAGTATCCACTTTAATCATCCCAAGGAAGTTACTAAGCGCTGCAAGAACGCCTGTGATATGCTCTCTGAAGGCGGCATACCTTTAGGCAGCCAGTCGGTGCTTCTTAAAGGCATCAATGACCGGCCATTTATTATGAGGCGGTTGATGCATGACCTTCTGCAGATAAGGGTAAGGCCGTATTATATTTACCAGTGCGATCCGGTCAGGGGCACGCAGCATTTCCGCACCCCTGTAGCTGTCGGGATAAATATTATTGAAAAATTACGCGGGCATACCTCCGGTTATGCCGTTCCGACCTACGTTATCGACGGACCGGGCGGCGGCGGAAAAATTCCCGTAGGCCCGAATTATATCCTTTCCCAGGCCAAGGGTAAATATGTATTGCGTAACTACAAGGGCAAGATTTACACCTACCTAGAATAGGAAATTGGGGACAGCGACTATTTTTTACCGAAGATATTACTAAAAAATAGTCGCTGTCCCCTACTACTCATATGAAAATAAGCGCGTTTGCAATACCTGAGATCATTCCGGGTAAACAGAACGTAAAGAATGATAAGCTTGATCAGGCAGATAAATTGGTCAAAGCCAAGAAGAAGACTTATCCCCAGGTGGAATTAGTATCAGAGGATGCTGCCCTTGATGCGGATATCATAATTATTCCAAAGGACGCTAAAACCGATCTTATCCTGCGCGATTTGGATTTTGTGGAAACCCGCCTTGCTAAAGCCCCCCAAGATAAAGAAAAAATAATATTAGATAAAATGAAGTCAGTTTTAGAAAAAGAAGATTTTATTTCAGCCATCGGGTTAACTGATCAGGAAAAAGAGGTTGTTTCCGGATACGGTTTGCTTACTCTCAAGCCGGTGATTGTAATAAATAAAGAAGAATTGGAAAATATGGGTGTTTTGTTAGCCAGGGTTTTGGCAGAAAGCGGCTTTATCAGTTTCCTTACCGTAGGGGACAAAGAGAACCGCGCCTGGTTAATTAAGAAAGGCACTACCGCCTGGGTTGCAGCCGGGGCTATCCACTCTGATATACAGCAGGGTTTTATCCGCGCCGAAATTATAAGTTTTGCCGATTTTATTTCGCACGGCGGGGAAACCGGCGCCAAACAGGCGGGCTTGATGCGCCTTGAGCAAAAGGATTATATAATGCAAGACGCGGATTTGGTTAACTTCCGCTTTAATAAGTAATGGTTAAGATTAAGCGCGCGCTTATCAGCTTATCGGATAAAACCGGTATTATAGAATTAGCCAGAGAATTAGAGAATTTCGGCGTAGAGATTATTTCTACGGGCGGCACGGCAAAACTGCTGCGCGAAAATAATATTGCTGTAACCGAAGTCTCAGCATACACGGGATTTCCCGAAATACTCGACGGAAGGGTAAAAACCCTGCACCCTAAGATCCACGCCGGACTGCTTGCGCTGCGAAAAAACCCCGAACATATGCGCACTTTGGATGAGCAGAATATCGGCCTCATCGATATGGTTATAGTTAACTTATATCCTTTTGAAAAAACTGCGCGTAAGCCCGGGGTAACTATCGAAGAAATTATTGAGAATATTGATATCGGCGGGCCATCTATGCTGCGCTCAGCTGCTAAAAATTACCAGTCGGTCGCGGTAATTTGTAATCCCAGCCGTTATCCCCAGGTGATTGCCGAGTTAAAAAAGAATAACGGCGCCTTATCAGGTGATTTAATGCGCCAGTTAGGTATCGAGGTTTACGGCCATACCAGTAAATATGACGCGGCAATCTATGGGTATTTAAATAAACAAGCCCCAGCTGCCGGGCCGGGGGTATCAAGTTTTCCCGACGAACTGGCCTTAAATTTTAAGAAAATACAGGATTTACGTTACGGCGAGAACCCTCATCAAAAGGGGGCTTTCTACAGAGAAAAAGGTAAATCCTCCGGCCTGGCTAATTTAAAACAACTGCAAGGCAAGGGGCTTTCTTTTAATAATATCCTTGATCTTAATTCCGCGGTTGAATTGGTTAAGGAGTTTCAGGATCCGGCCGCAGTGATCCTCAAACATAATAACCCCTGCGGTGTTTCACAGGACAAGGAATTAGGGAAAGCATTTTTAAATGCCTGGAAAACGGATAAGCTTTCGGCATTCGGCGGTATTGTGGCATTAAACAGAAATATGGATTTAAAAACCGCAAAATTAATAGCTAAAAGCGGTTTTCTGGAATGTATTATCGCCCCCGGTTTTGATAAAGAGGCATTAAATTTATTCAAAGAAAAGAAAAATTTGCGCCTGCTTGAATTAAATGATCTGAGTATAGTTGATGAGCCGGAGTTTAAACGTGTTAGCGGCGGTATGCTTTTACAAGGCAAAGACCTGTTGACCTTGGATGAAAATAACCTTAAGGTAGTGACTAAGAAAAAGCCAAGCAAGGCGCAGATGCAGAGCCTGATTTTCGCGTGGAAAGTCGCCAAGCATGTAAAATCCAATGCCATAGTTTTGGCCCGTGGAAACAGGACTGTGGGTATTGGCGCAGGGCAGATGTCCCGCGTAGATTCGGTAATGATCGCAAAAAATAAATCCGGCAAGCTTAGCCGGGGCTGCTGCCTGGCTTCAGATGCGTTTTTTCCCAAAGCAGACGCTATTATCTGGGCGCATAAAGCAGGGGCCGGGGCAATAATCCAGCCCGGAGGCTCTATCGCGGATCAGGAAATTATTGCCGCCTGCGATAAATATAAAATTGCCATGGTCACAACAGGTGTGCGGCATTTTAAGCACTAATGTATGTCCTACCTGCAGGTTCTAAGATATTTAAATTCCTTCGTTAACTGCGAAAAAAACACAAACTATTCCTATAAAGAAATACTTAAGCTGGAGCGTATCCAGAACTTCCTTTGCGTTATAGGAAACCCCCAAGAATCTCTGCGCGTTATTCATATCGCCGGCTCAAAAGGTAAGGGCTCAACCTGCGCATTTATTGCCTATATCCTCAAAGAAGCGGGTTTTCGCGCCGGGCTGTATACCTCTCCCCACCTGAATGATTTCAGGGAAAGAATCAGGATACTCGAGCCTCCTGTCTACAAGCGCTTGAGGCGCTCCGGAGGAGATTTTGAAGGAATGATTTCTCAAAAAGCCCTATCTTCTTTGGTTAAAGAATTAAAACCGCTAATTAATAAATATAACCGCTGTTCTAAGTATGGGCCGCTTACTTTTTTTGAGGTTTACACCGCTTTGGCCTTTCTTTATTTTAAGCGCAAGCGAGTTGATTTTGTGGTTTTAGAAACCGGTATGGGCGGCAGGCTTGATGCTACTAATACCGCCGGTTCTTTGGTGCAGGTGATTACGCCGATTAGCTATGAACATGTGCAAAAGCTGGGTCCGACCTTGGCAAAGATAGCCGCGGAGAAGGCGGGGATTATAAAAAATAAAGGGGCAATAGTAATTTCTGCGCCGCAGGGAAAAGAGGCGCAAAGAGTAATTAAGAACAAGTGTAAAGAGGTAGGGGCAAAGTTACGGATAACAGGCAATGACATCAAAACACTTAAGTTAAAAATGAATTTAATCGGCAGGCATCAATTGATCAATGCTGCCTGCGCAATTGGAGCGATAGAGGCATTGCGCAGTTATGGAGTTAAAATAAGCGCCGGGGCAATTAGCCGGGGAATAAAAAATACCCGCTGGCCGGGCAGGTGCGAGGTAATTAAAAAATCGCCTTTGATTGTTTTAGATGGCGCGCAGAATTCGGCGTCAGCGCGTGTTTTAAAATCAGCGATAGAAGATAATTTTTCCGCCAAAGGCGGATCCGCCTCCGGCGGAAAATATAAAAGGCTTATTTTAGTTTTAGGGATCTCGCTTGATAAGGATATCTCCGGAATATGCGGGACGCTTGCTCCGCTGGCGGATGAAGTTATCCTTACCCGCGCGGCGACTTTGCGCGCAACCGATCCAAAGAAGCTTTCCGTTTATTTTAAGAGAAATCTATATTTGACGCAAAGCGTAAAAGAAGCTAAGCTTTTATCCCTAAGTTTGGCGCATAAAGAAGACTTGATTTTAGTTACGGGTTCGTTATTTGTAGTCGGAGAATTCAGAAATGCTTGAAGATAATTTAGGCGATACGATTTGTGCGATTTCAACTGCGCCCGGTGAAGGCGGAATCGGCATTGTGCGCATAAGCGGCCCGAAAGCCTTGGCCATAGCAAATAAAATATTTTTTCCCGCCGGTAAAGCCAAGCGCGCGGAATTTAAGAGCTATACGATGCATTATGGCAACATCAGCGATAAAGGTAAAATTATCGACGAGGTTATTCTTACGGTTATGCGCAAGCCTAAATCTTATACCCGGGAGGATATCGTTGAGATAAACTGCCACGGCGGGATTGTGGCTTTACGTAATGTTTTGGGTTTGACGCTTGCCAGCGGAGCTCGCCTTGCTTCTCCCGGAGAGTTTACCAAGCGCGCTTTTTTAAACGGCAGGATTGACCTTACCCAGGCAGAGGCGGTGATTGATGTTATCCGCGCAAAAACCGATTCTGCGCTTAAGGTAAGCTTAGGCCAGTTAAGCGGCGGGCTGTCAAAAGAAATAAGCAAAATCCGTCAGAAATTATTGGATATTTTAGTGATCCTTGATGCAAATATCGATTTTCCCGAAGAAGGCATCGGGCTTGATGCGGCGGAAATATCAAAAGGCATTGCCTATATTGATGCAGAGTTAGATAAATTACTGGATAGCGCTCAAGCGGGCAGGGTATTGCGCGAAGGTATCCATGTGGTCATTTGCGGTAAGCCAAACGTGGGGAAATCTTCGCTTTTAAACGCTTTACTTAAAAAAGAACGTTCCATTGTCACTCCTGTTGCCGGAACAACCCGCGACACCATTGAAGAGATAATTGATATAAAAGGCATACCGGTCAGGATTGTCGATACTGCCGGGATTCTCGCGCCGCGCGACCTGATTGAGAGAAAAGCCGTTAAGCGTTCAAGGGAATATATCAAATTAGCGGACCTGGTAATTATTTTATTTGACGCAAGCTCTAAATTAGATGGCCAAGACAGGAAATTAATCAAGGAAGTAAAAAATAAAAATGCTATTGCGGTAATCAATAAGATTGACCTAAAGAGCCGCATTGAAAAAGATCAGATTCTTAAGGAATTTAGTAAAGTAGTCCGGCTTTGCGCAAAATCAGCAAAAAATATCAATAACCTTGAGGATGCGCTTTGTGAATTTGTTTTTAAGGGCAAACTGCATGCTCCGGAATTTCTGGCCGTGAGCAATTTAAGGCATATCCGGGCGCTAAGGAATGCTAAAAAATTAATCAGCCAGGCGAAAGAGTCTTTGGCAGGCAAGCTTTCGCAGGAATTCATTACCCAGGATTTAAAGGATGCCTGTGCTTATTTGGATAAGTTGTTAGGCAAGAGTTTTTCAGAGGATATTCTCGACAGGATTTTTACTGATTTTTGTATCGGAAAATAATCAGAGAGTTTTTTCTTTGTTAGCGAGGACTTTATCTATTTCTTTGCATAAGTCGCTTAAGGCGAACGGCTTGACAAAGTAACCTACCGCGCCTAATTTATAAGCCTTTTTTATATCAACCAAATCGCCAAATCCTGAGATTATAATTATGGGGATACCGTGGGTTTGGGGGTCATTATTTAAAATCTCGCAGATTTCAAATCCGCCGAGGTCAGGCATGAGCAGGTCAAGCAGTATAAGGTTGGGCTTAAATGATCTAATTGATTGCAAAACATTTTTTGCTTCTTTGCAGAGCATGACTTCAAAACCGCAGCCGGAAAGAGAATCATTTAACAGGGAGAGGATCTCTTCCTGGTCGTCAGCGACTAATATCCGTTTTTTTGCCATAGTTTGAATAGTATAATTATATTTGATAAAATAGTCAATAGTTTACGTTAAAATAAAAACTTATTGCAGAAAGGCAGTTTTCATTAGATAATACCTGTATAATTTTGCTGTTCTGATTAAAGGGCCGGATAACATATGGATAGGATTAAGATTGAAAAAGCAGTGCGCCAGATTTTAGGAGCAATCGGCGAGGATCCCAAAAGAAAAGATCTCCGCCAGACGCCGCGCCGGGTTGCCCAGATGTATGAGGAGATATTTTCGGGGATTAATCAGGACCCGGAAAAAGAACTGGAAGTTATTCTTGATCAAAAACATCATGAGATTATCCTTTTACGCGGCATACCTTTGTATTCTGTCTGCGAACATCACCTCCTGCCTTTTCTAGGCACGGCAAATATCGCCTATATTCCCAAGAACGGCCGGGTAACCGGATTAAGCAAGCTTGCCCGCGTAGTGGATATATTGGCTCACCGGCCGCAGGTCCAGGAGAGGTTAACTACTCAGATTGCCGAGATCGTGATGAGTAAATTAAAACCGCTGGGGGTAATGGTGGTTATCGAGGCGGAGCATCTTTGCATGTCTATGCGGGGAGTAAGAAAACCCGGGACAATGACGGTAACCAGCGCCGTGCGCGGAATTTTTAAAGAGAACGAAAAGACCCGCTCCGAAGCGTTGGCTTTAATGGGAAAGTAAGAAAGGAATAAATGTTTTTAAAGAAAATTTTAGCTCTTTTATTTTTTACATTTATTTTATCGGGCTGCGCTACTTATAAATTTCAGAAGTCTACTGTTGCCGCAAATCAGGGTTACCTGGTCAGCTATGATGATAAACCTATTATTGAATATACCGTTGGAAAAGAAAAATCCCTGCCGGATTTAACATTAGCTAAGGAACGCTTTAAGCGCCGCAGGCCTACTGTTGAGTATTATTATAAGAAAATGGGCCAAATAGAGTCGCGGTTTAAAGAAGATTTCTGGGAGATGCCGGGGATGTTTGTGGATTTTGTGGGGGGAATTTTTACGTGGCCGTTTAGGGCCGTGGCAGATTACCGGTATAATCATAATCCTAAATATAAAGGAAGAGTGGATAAGCTTGAGGAAGAAAGTGAGGCGTTTGAAAAAGCGCGCGTAAGCAGTTTAAAAGAAAAACTCGAAGCATATATTGCTAAAGATTTGGCCAAGGAGCCTTTACCGAAAAGCACGGTTACAACAGCCGGGCTTCCTGCATTAAAGCCCGAGCCGAAAGCCTCTAGCGCCGTTGCGGAACCTCTGCCGCAGGCTCCGGCTGTTGTTGAACAAGCCTTGCCTGTTCAGGCGCCGCCAGTTCCAGTTAGCGCGCCGTCGGCACCAGCTCCGGTTGCTGAACAGCCGGTAGAAATTAAACCGGTTGCCGTAGAGACACCGGTGACCAAAAAAGTATTAGAACCGCCGGTTGCGGTAATTATTGCTAAGCCGGCAAAAGGTTACTCTCCGCTTAAAGTGAAATTTTCCGGCCAGAAGTCATATTCTAAGTCGGGAAAAATCGTTTCTTATCTCTGGGATTTCGGTGACGGGGATACCTCTGCCAAAAAGAACCCCGAGAATACTTATTGGAGCACTACTTACGGCTTACGTAATTTTACCGCCACCCTTACAGTTAAGGATGATGCCGGAGGCACCTCCAGCGCTACCGCAACAATCGAACTCTCCACCCCCTAATTTAGCTGTTTATCTAAGCTTCTGTATTGGATTGCTTCGGCAACGTGCTCGGCAAGGATAAGGTCGCTGCCAGCCAAGTCACTTATTGTTCGGCTCACCTTTAATATCTTATCATAAGCCCTTGCTGAGAGGCCTAATTCCGAAATAGCCATACGCACCAATTCTTTTGCCTCCTCACTTAGGAGGCAATGTTCTTTAATTAATTTACCGTGCATCTGGGCATTGCAGGATATCTCTTCATCTTTTCCGCCACGATTTGTGGCCGAAAATCTCTTCCGCTGGATTGCGCGCGCATTTTCCACGCGCTGCCTGATTGCCTGCGATGGTTCCGCGTCTTTCGTATCAGACAATTCGCGGTATTTTACCTGCGGGACTTCGATATGTATGTCAATCCGGTCAAAGAGGGGCCCGGAAATTTTGCCTAAATAATTTCTAATTTTTCCTGGATTACAATGGCAGGGCTTCTGCGGGCTGAAATAATTTCCGCACGGGCAGGGGTTAAGCGCCGCGGCCAATATAAAGCAAGCCGGAAAAATCAGCGTTCCTTTTATCCGGCTGATACAAATTAAATTATCCTCCAGCGGCTGCCTTAATGCTTCAAGGGCCTTACGGTTAAATTCAGGGAGTTCATCCAGGAATAAAACTCCATAATGAGCTAAACTTATTTCTCCCGGCCTGGGAATGCTCCCGCCTCCAATTAATGCCACATCTGAAATGCTGTGGTGCGGAGAGCGGAAAGGCCGGGTTACGATAAAACCATCTTTATTCAGTAATGTGCCGGCTACTGAGTGGATTTTAGTTATCTGGAGGGCTTCTTGTAAAGACAGGCCGGGCATGATTGTGGGGATTCTTTTGGCAAGCATAGTTTTACCGCTGCCCGGAGGCCCGATTAAAACGATGTTGTGCCCGCCTGATACCGCTACTTCAATAGCCCTTTTAGCAAAATATTGCCCCTTAACTTCTGAAAAATCCAAAGCGTAATTTACGTTCTCTTTAAGGATCTGATTAAGCTCTAATTTGAAAGGCTGCCGCAAGGCGGGATCTGCCAGAAATTGTATAACTTCTTTTAAACTTTTTAGCGGCCAGGCAGATATCTCCGGGATGATCCCGGCTTCTTTGGCGTTTTCTTCGGGGAGAACAAGATTCTTTATCGAAAAATTAGCCATAGTTAAACTTATGGCTAAAACACCGCGAACCGGCCGCAGCTGGCCGTCAAGGGATAACTCCCCAAGGAAAGAATAGTTTTTAAGAAGGCTGCTATCGATCTGCCCGGTTGCCGCTAAAATCCCCAAAGCAATAGCCAGGTCAAAACAAGCGCCTTCTTTTTTGATGTTAGAAGGGGCCAGATTCACGGTTATTCTCTGCGCGGGCCAAAGAAAACCTGAGTTTTTGATTGCCGAGCGCACCCTTTCCCTGCTTTCCTTGATTGCCGCGTCTGCTAAACCAACCAAATTTACTGCCGGCAGGCCGTTGGTAACATCAGTTTCTATCTCAACCGGATATGCCTGCAAGCCTAACAAGCCAAAGCTATAAATTTTTGAGATCATTATTGCCTCCTTAAAGCAATAGACGTGCGGGGCCCAACA
Source organism: Candidatus Omnitrophota bacterium (assembly GCA_023247825.1). GTDB lineage: Bacteria > Omnitrophota > Gorgyraeia > Gygaellales > Profunditerraquicolaceae > UBA6249. The sequence continues at coordinate 3,771 of JAHFFR010000002.1, read as the reverse complement.
ATCTAACTAAAATAACGGCAAAAAGGATAAAATTGCTTGCTTTTCAGGCAGCAGGAGATATAATATTAATTTATGAATAAAGATATGGTTAAGAATATAGTGCTAATCCTCTTGGTAGGTATTACTGTTTTTAGTATGGTCCGGTATATGAGTGAATTAAGGGAGAGATACAGGCTTAAGGAGAGTTTGACTCAAGCCCAAGGCCAGGTTACCGTATTGGTACAGGAGAAACAAAACTTATTGCAAGAGCTAGAGAAAGAGAAAAAGCTCGAAGCAAATCTCAAGGATTATTTAAGGGCAAGCAAAAATAAGATTACCCGCCTTTTTCAGGATAATGCCAAGACTCAAGCCAGCCTTGAAGAGGTAAGCGCCAAACTTTCTATATTAAAAGCGGAAAATAGGGCGCTTATTGACAACCGTAAGCGTGTTTACGTGGAGAATAAGCAATTCAAATTAAAATTAAGCTCTATCATTGAACTAAAAAAAGCGATAAGGGAGCTAAAAGCCAATAAACACAAGGATTCCGGGGCGGGAAAAGAAGGCAACCAGGGTTTCTTGATTAAGAACGGCCAACCAACTACTGCCGAGAAAGTTATAATCGAAGTCATCCCTGCCAAAACCAAAGAATAATGAGAGATTTTTTTACAGAGGTATATAGAAATAAAATTTTGATGACTACAATTTCGACCTGGTTGATTGCCCAGACGATAAAAGTAGTTATCGGGATTTTCCTCAAGAAGAAATTCGACTTCCGTTTATTTATCGGCAGCGGCGGAATGCCTTCTGCGCATGCCGCAGGCGCTTCGTGCCTGGCAACGGGTATCGGTATGGAACATGGATTTGACAGCGTTTATTTTGCTTTGGCGTTTGCTTTCGCGATTGTGGTTATGTTTGACGCCCAAGGCGTGCGCCGCTCAACAGGCAAACAGGCAGGCATTTTAAATAAAATTATGGAAGACATATATTGGAAAGG
>JAHFFR010000002.1:0-2698 GCA_023247825.1 Candidatus Omnitrophota bacterium | reverse complement strand
ATTTTGCTTTGGCGTTTGCTTTCGCGATTGTGGTTATGTTTGACGCCCAAGGCGTGCGCCGCTCAACAGGCAAACAGGCAGGCATTTTAAATAAAATTATGGAAGACATATATTGGAAAGGAAAAATTCAGGAGTTGCAGCTGCGGGAACTTATCGGGCACACTCCGGTCGAGGTAATTATCGGGTTAATTTTAGGTATTGCTATCGCATTGGTATCTTTTGCTAAGTAAAAAAAGGGGGATCCGTGAACAGAAAACTTTTAATTATAATTGCCGCGGTAATAGCCATCGCCGGTATTTTTTTTGTTTTATCAGGTAGAAAAACAGGCGCGGCAGTTAGTTTTGCCAATCGCGCCTCTGTAAGCAGCCTGCTGAAACAAGCCCGCCGCTTTGAGGCCAAAGGTAACCTGCTTGAAGCTAAGCTGTTATATCAAAAACTGGTAAATGATTTTCCGGAATCAAGCAGTATAATGGATTGGCAGAAGAAAACAGAAGATATAAATATTAAATTATTATTTTCACCCGTAATTACCCCTAAAAGCATAAGCTATTCAATCCGGCCCGGAGATACCCTTAATAAAATCGCCCGGGAACATAAAACTACCGCCGAGCTTATTATGAAAAGCAATGATATCGGCGATTCCCTGATAACCCCCGGCCGCTCGATAAAGATTTGGGTCGCGCCTTTTAGCATGCTGGTTAATAAATCCCAAAATATACTATTGCTTAAAAGCGATGAAGAGATAGTCAAAACATATATTGTGTCTACGGGAAAAAATAATTGTACTCCCGTCGGCACATTTAAAATTGTTAATAAACTTCTTAATCCCACCTGGTTTAAGGCGGGCGCGATTGTTCCGCCGGAATCGGCGGAAAATGTGTTAGGCACGCGTTGGATGGGATTTAATTTGGCCGGTTACGGAATCCACGGGACAACGGCGCCAAAGGAATTAGGCAAACAGGTAACACAAGGCTGCGTGCGCTTGAGTAATTCCGATGTTCAGGAGCTGTATAGTATTGTCCCTGTCGGGACAGAAGTTACCATCATCGATTAATCTCTATGGCCGGATTAGATTTTGAAAAACCGATTGTAGAATTAGAAAAAAAAGTCCAGGAGCTGAAATCTTTTATGACAGAGAAAAAGATTGATTTGTCTGCCGAGATTAAGAAGCTTGAAGATAAGCTGGAGCATTTAAAAAAAGACACCTATGTCAATCTGACTGCTTGGCAGAAGGTCCAGCTTGCCCGCCATCCTCTTCGGCCATATACCTTGGATTATATAAGCATGATCATGTCGGATTTCGTTGAGCTGCACGGTGACCGGCTTTTTAGCGATGACAAGGCGATGATTTGCGGCCTGGCGAAATTAGACAAAAAGAAAGTCATTGTTATCGGCCACCAAAAAGGCCGCGACACTAAAGAAAACCTGAAACGTAATTTTGGCTGCGCGCATCCCGAAGGATACCGCAAGGCCCTGCGTGTTATGCAAATGGCCGAAGAATTTGATTTACCCGTCGTAGTCTTTATTGATACTCCCGGAGCGTATCCGGGTATCGGGGCTGAGGAGCGCGGCCAGTCTCACGCGATCGCGGTTAATTTACGGGAGATGGCTTCTATTGCTGTGCCGATTATGGCAATTGTAATCGGAGAAGGCGGTTCAGGAGGGGCTCTTGGCGTGGGGATAGCGGATCGCGTGGCAGTTTTAGAAAATTCATATTATTCGGTTATCTCTCCGGAAGGATGCGCGGCAATTCTTTGGAAAGACGGTGCAAAGGCGCCTCTTGCGGCAGAAGCTTTAAAGCTTACTGGCGCAGACCTTTTAAAAATGGGCATTATCGATGAGGTGATTGCCGAGCCTTTAGGCGGAGCGCATCGTGATGCGCAAAAAACCGCTTTAAATATTAAAGAGGCAATTTTAAGGAATTTAAAGTCGTTAGAGCTTTTGGATAAAGAAGAATTGCTTAAATTAAGATATAAGAAATTCAGGTCCATGGGTATTACCGCATGATCGAACAGGAGCTGATTTTATTAGGCCTGTTAGCCCAGAGCCCCAAGCACGGTTATGAAATCAAATTAAAAGTCCGCGAGATCCTCTCTCTTTTTGCCGGAGTCCAGTTAAAATCAATATATTATCCTTTAAGGATTTTAGAGAAAAGAAGCCTGCTTACCAAGCGCGCGGATAAATTAGGCAGCAGGCCGGAACGTTTTGTCTATTGCCTTACCGATAAAGGCAGGCAGCGCTTTGAAATGCTGCTTAATAAAAACCTGCTGGATTTTAAGCGGCCGCAGTTTACCCTCGATTTAAGCCTATATTTCCTTAATTTCCTGAAGGCCCCTATGGCCCGGCGCAGGCTGAAAAAGAGGCTGGAAATTTTGGGAAAAATCTCCCGCGGAATAGATAATATGCTCAATTCAAAAAAACTAAAAGGCTCGACTGCCCTTTCCCGGATCATGGAACATAATCTCTGCTTACTGCGCGCCGAATCAGCATTCCTCAGCAACCTCCTTAAAAAAATATAAGTTAAATTAGGGACAGCGACTATTTTTTGGCCCAGCATCTCCTATTTAAAATAGCCGCTGGGCAGATTCCAGTTGCTAATGCAACAGTCCACCAAAGACCTCATGCGGTGTCAAAAAGTTTAGAGTTTTCCGCGGCCGGTCGTTTAACATGTCCTGTGCCTTTTTGATTCTTGTAAGTG
>JAHFFR010000071.1 GCA_023247825.1 Candidatus Omnitrophota bacterium | reverse complement strand
CCCCTAAAACCCCGGCCACGGCCCTCTGGCCGGTGGCTTTGCCTTCCCGGCCGAAACTGTTGGCTGATTTTGTGCGCCATAATATTAATTTTAAGCACAAATATTAAAACCAAAACCGCCTCAATGCCCAGCCACAAACGGGTAGAATTGAAAATTGACCTGCCAAAAAATAGGTTAAAAATAATTAAAAACGGCAATAAGCAGCCTGAATTTCCCGACCAAACATATCCCGGCATTAAAACTTCTCCCAATGGATTAAATCTTTAAGCTCTTTCTTGGACGCAACTTTAAATGCACCATCCTCCTGCGGATACCCGAGAGCAATCATGCTAATCAGCTTCATGCCCGCTGGAGCATTCAGCAGACTATTTACCTGCCGGCAATACGGCTTTTTATCACCGGCTATCCAACATGAGCCTATGCCCAATGCCGTAGCTGCCAAAAGAATATTACAGGTAGCAGCGCAGCCATCCTCAAGGAAATAATTTGTATCTATGGAAAAAACCGCAATACAAGCCGCTGACTGGGCCATAAAGGCGGCATTCTGGCCCAAACCAGCTAACTCCTTCAATTTATTTTTATCAGTCACCACCACAAATTCCCAGGGCTGGATATTTCTCGCGCTAGGGGCAAACCTGGCGCTATCTACAATTTTTTCCAGCTCAACCCTAGGTATATTTTTGTTCTGGAATGCCCTCACACTGCGCCTGATTTTTAAAAACTCAAGATTCTCCATTTTTCACCTCAGATCTTATATGAAAATTTAACCCAGCTTTTTACGCAGGTCTTCAGGAATAGCTTGCGGCTTTAATTTTTCATCGACACAAACAAGGATAGTTTTGGCTTTTACGATTATTTGCTTGTTTTGATTATAGATTTCATGCAAAAACTCTATGCGCACACCGGTAATGGCTCCAACTTGAGTTTGAATATCCAACTGATCGCCGTATACAGCCGGAAATTTATAATCAATTTCCTGGCGCGCCACTACAAACATAACCCCGGAATCAGCCAATTGCTTAATTGAAGCGTTTTTCTGCTCAAAATATTCAGTTCGCGCCTCTTCTATAAATTTAAGGTAATTGGCGTAATAAACCACTCCCCCGCAATCAGTATGATGATAATAAATGCGCGTTTTCATTGCTAAATTTTACCTCTAAACTGGGAATTGTCAATATATTCCCCATTAAAGCCATCCTCAAAGATGGATTTAAGCCTTACCTGCACAATTTTATTCTTCAAACCGGGTTTATTGGGCAATCTTACCTTAAGGTAATTATCCGTAAGCCCTTCCAAAAGACCAGGATTATCTTTAGGATTACCTTCGATCAAAACAGAGACCTTTTTTGCGGCAAATTCTTTCATAAATTTTTCTTGGGACTCCTTGGCAACTCTTTCTAATCTCTTGCAACGCAATCTAATAATTTCCGGGCCAACTAATTTGCCAAAACCCGCGGCCTTTGTCCCGGGCCGGCTGGAATATGGGAAAATATGCGTTTTTAAAGGCATGATCTTTTTTACTAAATTAAGCGTATTGCGAAAATTCTTTTCTGTTTCCTGAGGAAAACCAACCAAGCAATCTGTGGTAATAGAAATACCCGCAATATTACGCTTTAATTTAGTAATTAAATTATAATATTTTCGACTCGAGTATTTGCGGTTCATCCGTTTTAAAACCTGATCATCGCCGCTCTGAATAGGGATATGCAGGTGACGGCAAAGTTTTTTGCTATTCTTCAGGCGGCTAACCAGACTGGAAGAAACATCCCCTGCCTCAATAGAGCTTAATCTTATACGCGCTAACCCCCCAATTTTTTCTAATGCGTCAATAACATCAGCTAAATCTTTTTTAGGGGCCAGATCCCTGCCATAGGCACCCAGGCAGATTCCGGTCAGCACAATCTCTTTATACCCGCAGGCAGCTAATTTTTTTGCCTCTTTGACCACCTGCTTAAAATCTTTGCTGCGCTCTTTCCCCCGGACCAAAGCTACTTTACAATATGTGCAGTAATTACTGCAGCCATCCTGAATCTTCAAGAAAGCTCGCGTATGCCGGCTGAAGCTGCTTATCCCTTCGGGGAAAAAACTTTTTTTTACAACTAAACCGATACCCTTAATATCTGTTAATGACCGCCAATCATTTTCCACTAAACATCCGGTAACAACTACTTCTGCCTTGGGATTAGACTGGATACACCTGCGAATGATGTTGCGGGACTTCTGGTCAGCCCCGGAAGTAACAGTGCAGGTATTCACCAAAAAATAATCCGGTAACTTACCATTACCGGATTCCCGGAAGCCTTTGCTTAAAAATCTTTCGCGGATACTCTGGGTATCGTACTGGTTAGCTTTGCATCCGAGGGTAAAAAATTTAATGCTCTTCATTTAATTTTATAAAACTTACCGCCGCAATGGCCGCGGTGTCCACCCGCAATACCTGCGCCCCAAGGCTCACAGGCAAAAAACCTGCCTCAACTGCCAAACCAACCTCGCCAGGCGTAAAATCACCCTCCGGGCCGATGAGGACCATTACCGTATTAATTTTCCCGGATGCATTATTAAAAATTTCCTTGAGTGTTTCTCTCTTTCCCTCTAAAGTAGGTATTAGTTTTAAATCAAAATCATGGGCCATTAAAACCGCATCTTTTAATTCGCATATAGGCTTAATAACAGGAAGCTTACTCCTCTGGCTTTGCTTAGCCGCGCTTAAGGCAATTTTTTTCCAGCGTTCCAGGCGCTCTAATTTCTTCTGCTTATTTAATTTAACAATTACCCGCTCTGTCTCAAGCGGAATAATACATTCAACCCCTAATTGCGTGAGCTTATCTATGATATCGTCCATCTTGACCTTCTTTGGGATTGCGCAGGCTGCGGTAATTTTAATCCCTGAGCCATCATGCAGTTTTCTCTCGAGCAACTCTAATTTTGCCGATAGCTGGCCAATCTCAGAGACTGAAACAATGTATTCGTTACCCGAATTATCAAAAACTGCCACTCTTTCGGACGGCTTGATCCTAAGCACATCCCTTAGATGATGCAATTGCTCAGGATCATCTAAAATAATGTACTTACCAGGCAGTTTAATCTTATTGATAAAAAAACGGTTCATTCGATATTAGGGACAGCGACCATTTATTTTAATTAAAATAAATGGTCGCTGTCCCTATTTAAATACTTCCGCGTTGAAAATATAAAGCTCAGTATCCTTATCCTTCCACGCATCCGCAGGCAAGCCTGCCTTATGGGCACAAAGATTATTTAAAAATTCATCCTTGCTCCAGCCGGTTTCCGCCGCTACCTGCGGCAAAAATACCCCGCTCTGCAAGCCCCTGCGCACCAAAACCCCGTGCTTTCCTAATTCTATGTTATCTGCTGAAGCCACTTTTTCCAACGGAGATAACACAGAAATTTCTATCTCTATTTCTTTAAGCTCAGGTTCGTTAAGCGCAGGAAATCGCGGATCATCCGCTGCCGCTTCAACTGCCATATCGCGCACAGTCAGATAAAGAGGCTGGCTTGCCGCAAGGCTGCCAATACAACCCCTTAAATCACCATGTTTATTGAGCGTAACAAAAGAGCCCATTTTTTGATTTAATACCGGATCGATTTCGGTAATCTGTAATTTTTTTCCGGTTTTTAGGTATGTTTCAATAGAATCCCTGGCAATTTTTAAAAGTTTATTTCTCTGCTGGATATTCAGCATACTTTCTCCTTCCGGATTAACAATCGCACAACCAGCATACCCTACAGTCCACTCCCCCTTAACAGCTCTTGCGGTTACAATCGCAGAATTAGTTTTATTCAATATCTCGGCCCTTTTACAGCCCCTTTCTTTGGCTAAATTCAAGGCAGCCACCACCGCAAACCTTCCGCAGGCCTGCGCTTTTTCATCGCGAAACGCATAATACAATCTTTCATAATCCATTTTTCTAATCAGATCAAGAGTAAAGGCGTCAATTCTGGCGGCTTCCTCAAAATCATAACCGTGATACAAATCAGTAGATACGACCACTAGAACATCTTTCCGCTCTCCGATTGCTTCTTTAAATAAACGCGCTATCTTCCTGCAGGTATCCAATGAACAATCTCCGACAACTACCGGGACAATTTTAAAACCAGTTAATACTTTTTGCAAAAACGGCAACTCTACCTCAACTGAATGCTCGCCAGAAAAAGCGGACTCATCCAGGAAAACTTCAGGATCTTTGCCAACGATACTTTTCGCAAAATCCTCATCGATACTTACTTGCCCTAAACTGGTTGCAAAGGCTCCTTGGCCGTAAATGGCGGCCCCATTAAAAAGTTTATGGTGACTGGTACCTAGAATAATTACGGTTTTGTAAGGTTTGTTTTTTAGCAGCTTATAACCGAATGCGGCAGTCTGGCCTGAGTAACCATAACCGGCATGCGGGCTGATAAGCATGAAAACTTCGCCGGGTATTGGTTTTGGACCAGCTTTCTCTAAGAAGCTGCCGACCAAAGCTGATAATTCTTCTCTCTGCGCAGGGTAAAACTGCCCGGCGAAATCCGGCTGTTTTATTGAAGCAAAACAGGCAGGGAGGAAAAAAAATAAAAAAATAAAATTGCAAGAATCGCTGATCTTGTCATGCATTTTTTGTGGAGCTGGGGGGAGTCGAACCCCCGACCCCCTCGTTGCGAACGAGATGCTCTCCCAACTGAGCTACAGCCCCTTTGACTACTATATTAATTTAACACAATTTGACATGCTTGACAACTAAAAGGACAGGCTAATTTGCAGAACAGCTATTGCAG
>JAHFFR010000026.1 GCA_023247825.1 Candidatus Omnitrophota bacterium | reverse complement strand
TTGGATTGTAATCAATAAATTTCTGATGTATACTTTAGGTATGCCTAAGAAGGTCCTGATCATTGACGATGACTACAATATCGCCAAGGAAAGTAAGGAGAAACTGCTTAAGGCAGGTTATAAAGTAGTAGTTGCTTATAGCGCCAAAGAAGGGATGGAAAAATTTCTCGCGGAGAAACCGGATTGCCTGCTTCTTGACCTGGTCCTGCCGGATGAAAGCGGATTTAAAGTTGCTCAGGACATAAAAAACCTGCCGGAATTTATCAATACCCCGATTATTGCTACCTCCCTAAAACACGAAGAAATTGACAAGCATATCGCCGCCAAAAGCGGAATCACCGTCTATGTCGAAAAACCCATCGATTACCAAAGATTACTTTTTGATATTAAGGATGTGCTGGGAAGTTCATCTACTTAACACGGGTCCTGCCGCTGGGGGAGCGCCTCTCGCCAAATTTGGCTCGAGGCATCTCCCCCGCGTCACCCGCTAATAATGTTTATAAGCTTTCCGGATTTTGCTGGAGGCGCATTAGAAATTTTTCGGCATTGTGCTATTAAACCTTGTGTGCAAGGAATTACGGCGAACGCAGGGCCGATTAGTTGCGTAAGCAATCCCGGGAGTGAGCCGTAAGCCGCAGCACACGGCGAAAAATTTCAGCGCCGGAAGCAAGAGACGGAAAGCTAAGGCTATAGCGGTACGCGGAGAATCCAGACAATACAGGAGGCGCGTTAAGAAATAAACAGATACGTTAATTATAAAACGATATTTACGAGCTTCTGCGGGACTACGATGAATTTCTTCGGGGATTTGCCTTCTAACCAAGCTAGCAGCTTCTCATCTTTGAGCACCAATTCTTTAAGCTTATCATCAGGCGTATCGCGGCCAACCTGAATTTTACTGCGCACCTTGCCGTTAACCTGAATCACCAGTGTCACGCTCTCCTCAACCAGCAAATCAGGATCATATTTCGGCCAACCAGCCTTAAAGATACTTTCTTTATTTCCTAAAATCTGCCAGAGCTCCTCGCTAAAGTGCGGGGCAATCGGGCTAAGCATGATCACAAGCCTTGAAAACACCTCTTTGTCCGCGCCATTCTGGTAAATCGCGTTAGTCAACTCCATCAGGCTGGCAAGGGCGGTATTAAATTTAAACCCGGCGAAATCTTCGCTTACCTTCTTTATTGTCCTGTGCAAGATCTTGATAATTTCCTGATCTGCTTTGCCTTTTAAGTTTTCCTGAATCCGCCAGACCCGGTTTAAATATTTAAACGCCCCCTCTAATCCGCGCTCATCCCACTCCAGCTCTGTTTCCGGAGGAGCGGCAAATAAAATGAACAGGCGCAGGGCATCTGCGCCGTAATTTTTAATCATTGAATCCGGGTCCACTATATTACCCTTGGATTTTGACATAACCTCGCCGTCTTTTAAAACCATCCCTTGAGTAAGCAGTTTATCAAACGGCTCGGTAAAATCAATCATCCCCATGTCCTGAAAAAACTTGGTAAAAAACCTCGAATACAATAAATGCAGGATCGCATGCTCAATCCCGCCGATATACTGATCAACAACCATCCAGTATTTTGCCTCACCTGCATCAAACGGCGCCTCCTTAAATTCAGGAGAGCAGAACCTTAAAAAATACCAGGAAGAATCAAAGAAAGTGGCCATAGTATCGGTTTCCCGGCTGGCCTTTCCTTTACATTTGGGGCATTTTACTTCTACAAATTTTTTAACTTTATTAAGCGGGCTTCCGCCTTCTCCGGTAAACGGGGCGCTAGCAGGCAGTTTCACAGGTAAATCTTTATAAGCAACCGGAACAATGCCGCAATCCGGGCAATAAATTACAGGAATGGGCGTGCCCCAATAACGCTGCCGGGAGATTAACCAGTCACGCAGGCGAAAATGCGTCTGGATTCTTCCAATACCCTTAGCTTCCATCCATTGCGCTATTTTTATTTTCGCTTCCTGATTATTCAGGCCGTTAAATTCTCCGGAATTTATTTGTACCCCATCCCCTTCATATGCTTCGGATAAATCATCAGCCGGTTTTAGTGGGCTGTCTTTGGGTTTAATTACAATACGCATCGGTAATCTATGCTCTTTGGCAAAAAGAAAATCGCGCTGGTCATGCGTCGGTACAGCCATAATCGCGCCGGTCCCGTATTCCATTAAAACATAATCGGCAATCCAAACCGGCACCTCTTCATTATTTATCGGATTAACCGCAAAACTTCCCGTAAAGACCCCTTCTTTTTTAACATCGGAGGCAGAACGCACTACTTTACTTTCAGCGATAACTTTCTTGATAAATTCTTGCGCCTCTTTTTCTTGAGGCGTGCCTTTAATTAAATCTTTAACCAAAGGATGTTCCGGAGCCAAAACAATATAGGTTGCCCCAAAAATAGTATCTACGCGGGTAGTAAACACCGGGATCGATTTATCGCTATTTTTCAGGCGAAAATAAATATCCACGCCGGAGCTTTTGCCAATCCAGTTACTCTGCATGGCCAAGACGCGCGGCGGCCAATTTTTAAGCTGGCTCAAATCCTCTAATAATCTTTCTTTATATTCGCTGATTTTTAAATACCACTGCTCCAGGTCTTTTTGCTCAACTTCCGCATGGCATCGCCAGCAGGCGCCGTCAATTACCTCTTCATTGGCTAAGGTAGTCTGGCAGCTGGGGCACCAATTAACTGACGAGGCTTTCTTATAAGCCAGCCCCCGTTCCAGCATCTTTAAGAAAATCCACTGGTTCCATTTATAATAATCACTCTCGCAGGTAGAAACCTCACGTTCCCAGTCATAGGAAAAACCCATCTTCTTTAATTCTGTTTCCATTTCTTTAATGCATTTATGCGTCCAATCAGCCGGTTTGGTTTTATTTTTTATCGCCGCGTTCTCCGCCGGCTGGCCAAAGGCATCAAAACCCATGGGATGCATTACATTATAACCTTCTAAGGTTTTAAAACGGCCGGCAACATCGCCGATAGTATAATTACGCACATGGCCCATATGGATTTTTCCCGACGGATAAGGAAACATCTCCAGTAAGTAGTATTTTTTGCGCTTAGGGTCAACCTGCGCGCGGAAAGCATGGGCATCCTGCCACTTTTTCTGCCACTTTTTTTCAATTTCTTTAAAATTGTAATACATATTATTTATTCCTTAACTTTCTTACTAAAGCCAGATTTTTTTTATCGCTGTCTTCGGTGCTTTTTGGTGTTTCTAAAATCATCGGGATATTCTTTAGCTTGGGATGATTAATAATCCTTTTCATCCCGACCATGCCGATATGGCCTTTTCCAATATGGTCATGCCGGTCATGGTGGCAGCCCAACTCTCCTGCGGCATCATTAAGATGGATTAATTTGATTAGCTTTACCCCTGCCATTTCTTCAATTTCATCGATCATTTTCTCAAGGCCGGCCTTAGCCGATAGGTCATATCCAGCCAGATAAGCATGCGCGGTATCCAGGCATAAACCTACGCGGGCTTTATCTTTGATGCCTTTTAGAATTTTATGCTGGTGATAGAACCTGTAACCCAGCCAGGAGCCGCTGCCGGAGGTATTTTCTAATAATATACCGACTTTAGAACCCTGGGTTCCCTCTATTATTTTATTTAACGCCTCAATTAACCTTTTAATTCCGGCATCCTCAGAGGTTTCTTTATGGCTGCCCATATGCGTAACAATATAATCAGCGCCTAACTTCTCCGCCTCATGGATATCCTCGATATAAGCCTGGATTGAGCCGTGATACAGGCGCGCCTCCGGAGAGGCCAGGTTAATCAAATAAGATATGTGGATAAAAACCGGGTTGATTTTAAATTTCTTGCGCCGCAAGATAAATTCCTTAACATCCTCGTCGGCAAGCTGGCTGCCATTACGCCAGGACTGCGGGGAGCGGCTGAATATCTGCATGGTATCACAGCCTAAGCTATGAGCGATATCCAGCGTTTCGTAAATCTTGCCTGCTCCTGAAACATGCACACCTAGAATCATAATGCTTAGATTATACCCCTTAGCAAAATAAGCGTCAAGCCAAAAGCACAAAACAGTTAGATTTACCCGGCTTTTACGTCAATTATATTAGGATGTGACATTGCAAGGATTAGAATGTGTCATTGCGAGGAACACAGTGATTCCCGTGTCATTGCGAGCGACCAGAGGTCGCGAAGCAATCTTTTAAAATATGCTCACCAAACAATACTATGTGTATTTTCTAACAAACTGGGCTAATAAAGTCATTTATGTGGGGGTAACTGACGATTTAAAACGCAGAGTTTATGAACATGCACACGGATTAATTGATGGATTTACACGGAAATATCATGTGCATAAATTAGTTTATTATGAAGTATGCGAAGAAATTGAGGCAGCTATACTAAGAGAAAAGCAAATTAAGGGCGGCTCTAGACAAAAGAAAGTTGAACTTATTACAAAATTTAATCCCGAATGGAAAGATCTATGGAATAAGATATAAAGTAACGGTTGGGCGTTTGTAAGAACCTCCCTTGTGTCTTTGCGAGGAGGAGCGTTTTGCAGCGACGACGAAGCAATCTTTCTAGAGTTAAAAAGATTGCTTCGCCTTCGGCTCGCAATGACACTAACGTAACCATAAAAAGTGGAGCTGAGGAGGATCGAACTCCTGACCCTTTGCCTGCCAGGCAAATGCTCTCCCAGCTGAGCTACAGCCCCAAAATTTAACTGTTGACCTTTGCTATTTTAGAATATAAAATGCTTAGCGTCAACTATTAAAATGTCGCCGAGGTGGCGGAATGGCAGACGCAGTAGCCTCAAAAGCTACCGAGGGCAACCTCATAAGGGTTCAACTCCCTTTCTCGGCATTTCTAAGAACGGCATAACTTCGTAAGATTTAATCTTTTTTGGAATCATCATAAACGCGAAATCCGATTATTTTCTTCTCTTTTACCGGTGGCGGTTCTAGTAATTGCTTTATGGCCTGAAACACTATCACAAACTGCTTGTCATATTTCTTCTCCATTCCTTCGATCTTGCGCCTGAGATCCGCATTGGTTAATAGCATTCGTTTTAGCTGGATAAAGGCTCGCATAATTTGGATATTTACCATAATAGCCCGATCGCTGCTTAATACGCCCGATAACATAGCTATCCCTTGTTCTGTAAAGGCATAGGGTAAGACTGTTGAATGTTTCATAGAATTGAACCGGTCGCAAATTGCGACCAGTCCGTCTTTCTCGTGTTTTGTTAACTGAAGCATAAAATCTTCCGGGAACCGCTTAATGTTGCGTCTTACCTGTTCATTTAATCTTCTTGTCATTACCTCATACAATCGTGCCAAGTCTCTATCTAGCATGACCTTTTTACCTCTTATTACAAAAATCTTACTGGTTATTACCTGAATTGGAATTAAATCAGACATATCTTGCTCCTCCTTCCTAATATAATAGACGATCTGAATGGCATAATCTAACATAAATATTGAAAACAAAAAACAAGGCCGGATTTAATTAATCTGACCTTGTTTCTAACTTATTTTGGCTTTATTTTATATACGGAGCAATTGACTGGTATATACGCCGGACGACTACCTGATACCCGCGCGCGTTAGGATGGAAAAAATCGCTTTTCATCGCAGGATTAGTGATAATTTTGCTTAAAATAACCGGAATAAATATTGCTTTCTTCTTAGCCGCGAGCCTTCTAAAAGCCGCCCGGTATTCCTGAAAAAACATCCCGGCGCTGATATCGACCAAAGCTACCATAGCGCCTTTATCCTGAATACGGTCAATAATCTTCCCCAGGTTTTTAACCGTATCTTCTTTGGTGATCTTCTTAAGAAAATCATTCGCGCAGAATTCCACAATAACCAAACGCGGATTTTTAACCAGGACATCATTTTCCAGGCGCTCTAAAGCCAGAAAAGTAGTATCTCCGTCTACTCCGGCATTGATTACCGGCAATTTTACTAATTTAGCCAGTGCCGCAGGATAATCCTCTTCCGGTCCGGCTCCGTAGCCAAAAGTGAGGCTATCGCCAAAACAAACAATACTGGATCCTTTGGCATCAACATTCTTAATTTCAGGTTTTGCGCAGCCTGCGAAAATAACAGCTAAAATTATCAATACCAAACTTAAATCAATCCTTTTCATGTTTTAACCTCAATTGGCCGCAGGCAGCATCAATATCCTGGCCGCGCTCTTTCCTTAATGTAACATTAATGCCTGCCTTAAACAAACTTTCTTTAAAATAATTTATCTCTCCGCTTGAGGGAGGGATGATCTTTAATTCCGGAACAGGATTTGCCGGGATCAGATTGACCTTGGCTAACCTTAAATCTTTTAAAAGCGTAACTAATTTTTTTACTGAAAGCCCGTCCGAATTAAGGCCTTTAATTAAAATATATTCAAAAGTGACCTGGCGGTTCGTTTTAGCGGTATACTCATGGCAGCATTTGATTAAATCCTTCAGGGGATATTTTTTATTTACCGGCATAAGCCGGCTGCGCGTTAAATCATCCGAAGCATGCAAAGATACGGAAAGCTCGACCTGTAAATCCTCGGATTGCAGCTTCTCTATCCCGGGAATAATCCCGGAGGTTGAAATAGTGATCCGCCTTGCCCCGATATTAAACGCAAGCGGAGAATTAATTATCCGGATTGCGCCAAGCACATTTTCATAATTATCCAGCGGCTCGCCGGTTCCCATAAATACAATATGTGTGAGTTGTGCGTTTTTAACATTATTCTTTAAATATAAAACCTCATCCAGGATTTCTCCTTTGGTCAAATTGCGTTTAAACCCTTTTATGCCGCTTGCGCAAAAATTACAGGCAAATTTACAGCCTACCTGCGATGAGATGCAGCCGGTAATGCGCCTGGCTGCCGGAATACTTACCGCCTCAACCAGATTTTTATCTTTTAACTCAAAGAGGAATTTAGACGTCCCATCAATAGACTCTTGTAAACCCGCCAGCTCTAAACCCAAAATATAAAATTCTCCTGCCAGGGCCTTGCGTAAAGTTGCGGGCAAGTTGCTCATACTGCTAAATTCGTAAGCCCCCCTTTGGTAAATCCAGCTTAATACCTCCTTAGCATAATATTTATTGCTGCCTAAAGAAAGCAGTTTACTTTCAAGTTCTTTTAAATTTAATTCCTTAATATCCTGCATTGAAAAACTACTTTCTCAGCCGTTCTTTATCAATCTTGCCGGTGCGGTTCTTAGGAAGTACGGTACAAAACTCGAAATAATGCGGAATTTTAAAATGCGCCAGGTGCTGGCGCAGAAAGAAACGCAGGTCCTCTTCAGAAATATTTTTTCCCTCTTTAACCACTAAAAATGCCTTAGGCACCTCTCCCCTTAATTTATCAGCCACTCCGATTACCGCGGCCTCGGCAATATCCGGATGTTTTTGTAAGCCCGCCTCTACCTCCGGCTCAAAAACTATTTCTCCGCCGACCTTGATCATCTCTTTTTTTCTGCCAACGATATAAAGGAAACCTTGTTCATCGAATTTTCCCAGGTCCCCCGTATGAAACCAGCCATTGCGGATAGTTTCCTGCGTCAACTTTTCATCCTTAAAATATCCGTCGCAAACTACCCAGCTCTTTACTACCACCTCTCCTGTCTGGCCGGCTGGCTTCTCCTGATCATTATCTGAAAATACCTTGACCTCCATCCACGGCGCAGGACGGCCCACGCTTTCGATGTTTTTTGAACCCATCGGCAAAACTACAGTTGGAGCATTTGTCTCAGTCAGGCCCCAGCCATTTAAAAGGCTTGCCCTGGGGCAAAACTGATTGAACCTGCGTAAAGCATCCGGTGAGCTCGAAGCGCCAAAAGTAACAATCCAGCGCAAACTCGACAGGTCAAATGTTTCAAACTCCTTTAATTGCAGCAGCGCGTAATACATCGAGGGGACAATCCAGAAGAAATTAACCTTGTAATTTTGCACGTTCTTCAAAAAATCTAACGGTACAAAACGCTCCATTAATACCATAGTCAGGCTGAAAGTAATCATGTTCTGAATATAGATTAAACCGCCTAAATGCGAAAAGGGCAGGGCACAGAGCGTGGTATCTTTCGCGCTTAAATCCGAATTTACAAAAAAAGCCATAGATTTCGGCGGGGCATCCAGTTGGGCATAATTGATTAAAACACCTTTAGGTTTTCCGGTAGTTCCGGAGGTATAAAAAATTATCGCGTGATCTTTTTCTTTAATTTCTACTTTAGGAGGCTGATTCGAGCCATTCGCCAAGAGCTCTTCAAAGCTTAAACTCTCTTCATCCTTTGACTGGCAGGAAATAATATTTTTTAATGGGGGTAAATTTGCTTTAAGATTTGTAAATGAGATATTTGCCTTATGTTTGGTAATCAGGATTTTTGCTTCGGAATGAGCCAGGCAGGAAACAATCTCATCTTCGGTAAGCATAAAATCCAAAGGCACAGCACATGCGCCAATGGACCAGGTAGCCAGGTAACTATAAATATATTCCGGCCAGCTAGGAAGATAAATCGCGACTTTATCCCGGGGCTTTACCCCAAGCTTAAGCAGGCTTTGGCTGAGAGAAAATACCTTATCCCTTAGCTGGGCAAAAGAAATCTGCGCTTGGCGAAAAACAATCGCAGGACTTTGCCCATACTCTTTTGCGCACGATTCTAAAAGATTGACAACATTCACCCCGCACCTTCTTCTGTATTCAGTATTATCCTAATATTTATACCCTTAAACCTTAATGCTTTGAAAGATGAAGAATATCCAGAAGATGCGGAGTTCATTATAATCCATACCAGTAATTAACCAGAGGTTTACCGTCGCGAGATTGGTCCAGGACCACGTTCTTAAAACGGATATATTCCAAGAACCCTTCGCGGCCAAGCTCTTTGCCAAAACCGCTCTGTTTAAAACCTCCGTAAGGAAGCTGATTATAGAACATGCCATAGGTATTGATCCAGACAGTGCCGGCGTTTAATTTCCCGGCTAACTCCTGCGCTAAAGTTAAATCGCGGCTCCAGATACAGGCAGCCAAACCAAAATCCACGCTATTGGCTAAAAGCGCGGCCTCATTCGCATCTGAAAATTTATGGATTAAAACTACCGGGCCAAAAACCTCTTCTTTGAATATATGCGAATGAGCAGTCACATCAACTAAAACCGTAGGCTCAAAGAAATAACCGTTCTTTAATTCCGTATTTTCCGGGATTTTCCCCCCGCAGAGAATCCTATGCCCTTCGGCTTTTGCCTTATCGATATAGTTGATTACTTTTTTGCGCTGCGCGTCGCTGATTAACGGCCCCATCTGGGTTTCAGGGTTATCCGCCAGGCCCAATTTTATGCGCTTGGCCTTTTCCACAAAACTTGCTAAAAAATTATCATAGATATCATCCTGCACAAAAATCCGCGACATCGCCGTGCACATCTGCCCCTGATTTAAAAAAATCGAGGCCAGAGAACTGTTTACCGCCCCATCCAAATCAACATCATTGAATATAATGCTTGCGGATTTGCCTCCCAGCTCCATAATCGATTTCTTTACATTTTTAGACGAATACTGCAAAATCTGTTTGCCTATTTCATTGCTGCCGGTAAATGAGATCATATCTACCTGTTTATCCGCGCAAAGCGCCTCTCCGATTTTTGAGCCGGTGCCATTAAGCATATTCACCACTCCGGCGGGAAAACCGGCTTTGTGAATAATTTTCGCAAGCTCCAAGGCTGATAATGGGGTAAGGCTGGAGGGCTTAAGAATTACCGTGTTACCGGCGGCCAAAGCTTGCGCCAGTTTCCAGCAGGCAATCAGGAGCGGATAATTCCAGGGGACAATCAAAACTACTACGCCCACAGGCTCGCGAAGCACTTCAGCTTTTGCCTCATCCGAAACATTGAATTCTTCGCCCCTCAGGTAATCAATAAAATTATTGGCCATAAATTCAAATGCCTTGGCGCTTGAGGGGATATCCATAAAAGTGGTTTCCTTGATCGGTTTACCGGTATTCTGCGTTTCCAGCTGCGCAAGCTCGGCGGCATTATCTAAAATGCCTTGAGCAATCTTGGAGATAAATTCCTTGCGCTGGATTAAAGAAAACTGCGGCCAAGGCCCGTAATCAAAGGCCTCTCGTGCGCAGGCGATGGCCAGCTCAACCTCTTTCAATGAGGCAAGCGAGGCCTCGGCAATTACTTTTCCCGTCGATGGATTAATAATATTCTGTTTTTCCGGGGTTTCGATGAATTGGCCGTTTATATAAAGCGGGCATTTCAGGTTCATCTGATTTTTACCTCTTTGAATAACGCAAACAGCCGGTTAAACGGAACATACCATTTGGAAAGCTGGCCTAATTGGCCGCTTAATTTCATCTTGCCCTGGGTAACTGCCACAAATGAATCAAGCTTGCCTAAAAATACCTGCTCCCATACTGCGCCAGGCGCGGAAATAACAAAAGGGGCATCGCTGTCAGTATCTAATTTTACTATTCTTCCTTTTTCAAAATTGAATTTAAAAACATTGCTGCTGCTATCAAGTTTAATCGCTAACTTCACAGTCAGATCCAGCTCTTTGCCTTTTTGCGCGATAAATTCATCTTTGTTGGCTAAATCAACGATTGCCTGAATATGCTCCCGGCTAAACATAGTATAGGCCGTTTCATTTCGTTTTAAATCATCTTTCAAGGCAACATCCAAATCATCCAGAATTCCTTTATCAAACAAACGGCTAACCGCCGCGCTTTTAACCGCCTCTTCCAGTGCCTCGGTAATACTTAAGGCATCTTCAAACTTATCGGCAATCGCCACTGTCCCGTGATTCTTTAAAACAACCAGATTATTCGTTTTTAAGGCGGTAATAACAGGCGCTGGATCGGTGACCGTAGGAGTTTCTTGAGGGATTACCGGAACATCCCCAAGATAAAATTTAGTTTCAAAGCTCATGGCTTTGAGTGTTTTGGCAACGGCAAAATATCCGTTAATTAAAGGCGGATGGCAATGCACAACAACCTTGGCGGGAAAATTTTTATAAACCAGAATGTGCAAAGGCAGCTCTGAACTTGGCCTGGCCTCTCCTTCGAATTTACCGTTGGTTAAATTTACCCTGACGATGCCGCTTTCTTTTAGTTGGCCTAAGAAAGTCCCTGTGCCGGTAACCAGTATATTCTCATTGTCAATCCGGCAGCTTAAATTACCTGATTTGGCTACTGCAAGCCCTGCGCTATAAAGCCTTCTGCCTACCTGGATAATTTCTGACCTTAATTCCTGCTCTGACACTTAAACTCCTAAGTAAATATGTTTGGTAATTAATTTTGCCGGCGTAACATCAAAAGCCGGATAATACGCCTTGACCTCTTTTGGCGCAAGAGCCAAACCCCGATAAATCTTTAATTCATTATCCGGGCGGATTTCAATTTTTATCTCATCCCCGCTCTTAAACTTTGAGGCCGGAGGGCAGATTACATAAAAAGGAATTTTAAAATACCTGGCAACTACCGCAATTTGGTAGGTGCCGATTTTATTCGCGATATCTCCGTTTAAAGTCAAGTGGTCCGCGCCGACAATAACCTTGGTTACCAGGCCTTTTGATAACAGATAAGCCACCATATTATCGGTAATGATTGTTACATCAAAACCCGCGCGCATAATCTCCCAGGCGGTTAAACGAGAGCCCTGCAGATACGGCCGGGTCTCGGTAACATAAAAACTAATTTTCTTGCCCTGCTCTTTGGCAAACTGGGCAATTAACGGCATCAATCCGCTGATATTACAATGCGTAAGGATCACATCCCCGTCTTTAAGCAGTCTTGCCGCCTGCCTTGCCTGCTCTATGCGCTTGGCTTTAAGCATCCCTAAAAAACCTAGAATGCTTTGCTCTAAAGGCGCGCCGCTGTTTTCCCAGCCTAAAACCATATCCGTTAAAAATCTAAATGACAGCGTCGGCCGCGTAGCATTGAGTGCCTTGGCAGCCTTTTTCAGATCCTTATCCTGCCGCTTGCTGAGGAGAAAAGTGTACATCACCAAAAGCACCTGGCCTACAGCACGGGTTTTCATTTCTTTGATTGCCTTGCATGCTTCCAGGTAATTTTTTGCCCTCAGATAAACTAATTTCTGCGGCAACCGGGTCTCATCAAGGATATAGATAGTATTACCTTTAAGCTGAATCGGCCAGAATAACGGAGAGAATTTCATAATTATTTTCCTTCTAATTTCTTGACTAACTCTAACGCTATTTTAATTAAATTGCTCTCGGCCATGTAATACAGCGGATTCATAAAACCCATCTCGCCGGTAATTACATTATCGCTCACTGCTAAAATGGAGCCGGCCTTAATATTATATGCCTGGCAAATAGTAAGGAGCGTTGAAGAAACCATATCCACCGCCCTTGCCCCTTCTTTACGCTTGGCCTCGACAATTTCGCGCGTCTCACGTAATAAGGCGTCCGTGGTCCAGGCCTTTCCGCGATGGACAGCTAAACCCATGCTTTTGGCAATCTCAAAAAGATGGTCGGAGATATTTTTATCGCTGGTTGTTTTAAAATTCTTATCCACATAATAAGGAGTTACCCCGTCACCGCGGATAACCTCATCCACAACAAACAAGTCGCCTACTTTAATATTTTCATCAAGCGCGCCGGCTGTACCTATTCGAATGATATTTTGTATGCCGGCATTGCACATTACCTCGGTAGTAATCGATGTGTCGGTCGAGAATCTCCCGCCATTAATTCCGGTAACCTTGATGCCCTCGTATGTACCGGTATACATAGTATATTCCATGAAAGAAAAATTACGCACCGGATTCTCTATCTTTTTCATCAAGACATCCAGCCGGTCTCGCGGGCCGGGCACAATCGCGTATTTACCCGCATCTCCTGCCCTAAGCTGGACCATCTGCGTTAAATCTTTTCCTGTCAAATGAACATCCTTTACCATTTGCATCCTAGCTCTCCTTCGTTTTGATTAACTTCGTAATTTCAGCGATAAGGACAGAAAACTCAAAAGGCTTTACTATATAACTATCGGCCCCGATAACTCTTCCAATCACTTCATCCGCGTCCTTGTCCTTGCCTGTTAACATTATAATGGGAATTCCCCCCACCTGCTCATCTTTCCTTATTTGCTTACAAACCACTTCTCCCGGTAATTTAGGCAGCATTAAATCCAATATAATAAGGTCAACCTTCTCTTTTTTTGCTTTTGTTAACCCTTCCTGGCCATCTTTTGCGACAATAACATCATAACCAAGCCTCTCTAAGCGGACCTTCAAAAGATAGCTCAGATCACTCTCATCTTCTATAACCAGAATAGTCTTATTGATTTTATCCTCACTTTATATTTACGCGCGGTACATAATCACGTTTGCTTTTTCAAGAGTAACTAACCCCTCCTTAACCATAGCATCGAGCTGAGGGATAAACTGATTGATCTTTTCTTCGCTATCGACAATTTCAATAACAACCGGAAGGTCCTCCGAAAGCCTCAATAAATTAGCGGTATGCATATGGCTTTTGCAGCCGAACCCCATAAACCCTTTAATTGCGGTTGCTCCGGCCAACCCGCTTTTCTTGGCTAAAAGTATTATCTCTTCATAAAGCGGCTTACCATTCCATTTATCCGCCTCACCGATAAAAATTCTTAAAAGCTTTCCATCCGCGGGAATTTTCATATTATTTCTCCTAATAGGCTTCCTGCCCTGAATAATATAAAACCTAAAATTACGCTGGCAAAAATATTGGTAAAGGCGCGGATTGCCTGCCCATTTTTGAGCAGATTATCACTCTCAAATATCAAGGTTGAAAATGTGGTAAATGCGCCGCAAAAACCAATCATCAACAACAGGCGCGCATCCGGGCCGAGGATAAACTTTTTATCCGACAAAGAAGCTAAAAAACCCAGGATAAAGCAGCCGCTAACATTTACAATTAAGGTGCCGTATGGAAAGCTTGTTCCCGCAAATCTATAAACAGCCCCGGCCAAAACATACCTGGCAATTGTCCCCGCCGCTCCCCCGATAATCAGATTGAATAATTTTGTCATAATTCCTTACGCGTCTGCCTTGTCTTGTTCCTCCGCTATTAGCTTTCCGTCTTTTGCTTCGGCACGAAGATTTTCGCCTGATGCGCTGCGGCTTACGGCTCACTCCCGGGATTCCTTACGCAACTAATCGGCCCTCCGTTCGTCGTAATTCCTTGCGCACACAGTTAAATAGCGGTGCCAAAAATCTTCTAATTGTGCCTCCAGCAAAAGCCGGAAAGCTAGTAATATGCATCGGAATAAGCCAAGCCACCCGCTAATAATGTTTAAACCAACACTTGCTCCATTCCAAAATTAATCTTTCAATATCTCGCGCGAATGCCAGGTTTAACTATTGATATTTTGCTCGAAGGATATTGTGGAGCGTGCATTAGAAATTTTTCGGCAACTCCCAACTTCATTGAGAAGTGTGCAAGGGATTGCGGCGAACGAAAGGCTTCGATCGTATATGTAAATACGCCGGAAGTGAGTCGCAAACCGCAGCGCACGGCGAAAAATTTCGCACGCGGAACAATATCCTAAAAGAGCAAAATATTAAAGAGCAAACATCTTTGCTAAATTACCACCCAAAATATTTTCTTTATCGCTTTCAGAAATATCCAAATCCTTGACAGCTTTAATTCCGCCAGCGACATCCTGTTTAGCCGGCCAGTCGCTGCCCCACAAAATATGTTTCGGGCCCATTAATTCCAAACTTAACAGGAAGTTCGCTTTAGTGGTGTCCCCGCTGGTATCCACATAGATATTCTTAAAATAATCCGAAGGCAAAGCCTGCAGGTCTTTAACAAAGTTCATCCCCCGTAACATCTGATAAGTCGCGTCAAAGCGCTGCTTAAGATAGCAGATCGCCCCTCCAAAATGCGCGAAAATAAATTTTACCTTGGGATGCTGCCGTAAAATATCCGCCATCAAAAGCTTGCCCACTGAAATCGTAGTATCAAAAACATATTCAATTACTGGAGTTAGCAGAGGATCTTTGACCCGCTCAAAACCTATCGGGTTAACAATCTGCGAATGCACAAATATCGGAATATCCTTTTCTTCTGCCTCCTTATATATAGGTAAAAACATTTTATCGTCCAGGTAAATACCGTTATAGCTTGAGGCGAGAGAAACCGCCTTAAATCCTAATTCATTGATTACACGCTTTAGTTCTTCAAGCATATCAATAGAATTATCCACCGGCAGGACTGCGGCGCCGATAAACTTTTTAGGGTGGGCTTTTAAGATTCTCGCGACATTATCATTATAAATATGGGCGGCCGCGCTTATACTGCCTATTTTTAGATGCGCGTCGGTTGTAGGATAGCTTAAAACTGCCGTATCAATGCCCGCCTGATCCATAACTTTCAGCTGGCCTTCAATATCAGCCCAGCCTTTATGGAAGAAATGGGAATTAGAAATTATCTCATCCGGCAGCCAGTGGCTATGCGCGTCAACTAACATTAATGCTCCGTGCTTTTTAAAATACGCTCGGTCATTTCTTTTTCATAAAGGGCTTTGATTTCATCCAATCCCCTTCTGCCTAATCCCTTAACAATCGCCTTTTCAACGGCATCCAGTTTTATTTCCGAAAAAATAAACTCCGGGTTTATTTTTTTGCCTTGGTCTCTTAATTCCGAGCAGGCCTTTTCTTTGTTCTCGATATATTTCTGGAAATCGTTGATATATTTTTGCAGGGCGTCTTTCTCATGAGGAAGATATGAACCCAGGAGCTCTTTTTCCATCTCATCCAGGATATCATTATCAATATCCACCTGTGTAAACTTGCGTTCGAATTTATCAAAAGTTTCCTTGGCTGTTTTATAGAGCCAGATAAAATAGCGTTTCTTTAGGTTCTTAACGTCCTGATTATTCATATTATCCCCCCTTACTTTCCCGGGTGCTGCTGTTTAAACGGTATTACCGGAGCAGTCCAGGGTGTCTGTTGGTTAATAACCGCGATCTCCAGCGGACAAACGTTCGCGGGCACTGTCAAAGCGAACCTGACCGCGTTCTCAATTGCCTCAGTGGTCATAAGCCGTGATGTGTCGGCGGTAATCTCCTGCAATTTTCCGGTCAAATCCGTATCTGTTACACCCGGCAAAATTGAAGTAATTTTTATTCCGCGGTCGCGTACTTCCCAGAACAATCCTTTAGAAAACGCGCGTAATCCAACCTTGAGCGAACTATAAACCAGAAAATTCCTGGGGAGGGGATCGCAGAGCGTTGAGCCGGAAACCATATTAATTATAGCCCCGGATTTACGCTCAATCATTTCATTAATCACCAGGCGGATCAGGCGGACATAACCTAAATAATTCGTATGCGCGAGCTTTTCAAAATCTTCCAACGGCTGCTTTTCAAAGGGATACTGGCTGGAAACCCCGGCATTATTAATCAGGATATCTACCCTGCCGAATTTTTCCCTTGTCTTATTTACCAGGTTCTCCAGGTCCTCTAATTTTGTCACATCGCAGGCAACCGGCAATACCTGGACTTTATATTTCTTGGCAATTTCATCCGCGGCCTCTTTTAAGGGGCCTTCACCGCGGGCGCCAATAGTTAGATTTATACCCAAGCTTGCTGCAGTAGCTGCCAAGGCGCGGCCAATACCGCGGCTGGCTCCGGTAACAATAGCCACCTTTCCTTTTAAATCCGTGCTCATAGTATCCCCCCTCTATTTAACTGCTTCCTCTTCGATGGTTTTTTTGAAAATCAATAAATTATCCTTGGAGTGTTTATTAATAAATCCCTCTACCTGCTCATCATTGAACTTGGCTTTTTCATCCATCTGGAAGTGCTGGATCCAGGTTAACTCCACTCCCTTGGGTTTTTGCGTATAGAGCCAGATGATTTTCATATAATTAAAAGGAAATTTCGGCTCAGAGCGCTCAGAATAGGTAAAAAAATTATCTTTAAATAACAGCCTCCAGGAAACCCAGGATTTGTCCTCATCGTCGGTAAGGCGGAAGGCAATCTTGTTTGCCTCTTTCTTCAGGATCTCGGCTTTCTTATATTCCGTGCCGAACAACTTCGTCCAACGCGGGATATCATTGGAAATACTAAAAACTAGATCATACGGCGCGTTGATAATTATCGAATTACAGGTATGTCCCATGCTCCCTCCATTTTAAATAATCGCCACTACCCTGGCCCAAGCCGCGCCGGTATTCTTTATGCGTATAGGAAAACAAATAATTTTAAAGCCGGAGTCGGGCAATTTTTCCAGATTAGCCAAGCGCTCGATATGAATAAATTCCCTCTTCCGGCCATAAAAATGCGCGGGATAAAATGTTTTCGGGTCGCTAGTTTCAAGGAATTCTTTAAGCATAAACCTGTATGGCCGGTCAATCCCCATAGTATCTACGCCGAATATTTTAATTCCTTTATCCAAAAGATAATCGATTGCCGACGGGTCAACTCCCGGGTAATTTGAGAAATAATCGGCTCCCCCGTATAGCTTATCCGCTCCGGTATGCAATAACACGATATCCAGGGATTTGAGCTGATAATTTATTTTCGCCAAGGCGCTTTCTATATCAAGCGCCTTGATCACTTCATTGGGTTTTTTATGCCTTAAATCCAGCTTTACCCCGTTTTGATAACAATATTCCAGGGGGATTTCATCGCTAGTTTTAGAGGCGCGGTTCTCTGATTTTGATCCGTAATGGAAAGAATAATCCAGGTGAGTGCCGATATGCACCGGCGCATGCACAATCTCTAAAGATAAAAACTCCTCGTCGGGCAGCTGCTCCTTTTTGATGATGCGCCTGCCAAGGGCGTATTTTATTTTGCCAAGGATGGTCTTGCCCATGATCACCCGGTTGAATTTCTCGACCCCGGCTTTATGGGTTACCCGCTCGATTCCAACCTTGTGCACCTCAAAAGCCTTTTCATCAATGGGCAGGCTCAAGTCAATTATTTTCATTTTGCCGATTTTAACCGGATATTATTTACGATATCGTTAATCGTCGAGTTCTTGGTAATCTCCTTCGGGCTGAGTTTTACCCCGAATGATTTTTCCAAGGCAATCACCGACTCCACCATTTCAGTAGAATCTACGCCGATACTGTTAATTAAAGACACCTCGTCCTTCAATTCTTCAATCTTTACTTTTAAAAGATTGCTTAATACTTCCTTTATTTTTGTCTTTGTATCCATCTCTTCCTCCTGCTAATAATACTTAAATTTGCACCTCGCCTTTTACCGCGGCTGCTTCCCATTTATTGATGCCATTCATAACATCCTGAAAGCAAAGCTTGGCCAGCGGGTCAAAATTACTCTCCATAATCCGGTTGATTCTTCCGGGCTTGGAGAAAAACTCGCGCATGCACCATGAACCCAGGCGGCCAAGATCCTCGGTCGAGAGATGATCCGTCGGGATAACCGGGTGCAGAAAATCCCATTGGCTAAAATCAACTTTTTTGGGATCAATCCAGTTTTTCTTTAAAGCAATCCTCCACATCGGTGAATTCGGCGCGGGGGTAACATAACCCACCCATAAAATATCCGGATCCACCATATCGGTAAATTCAAATCTTTGCTTAATGATCGCCTCAGTATCATAATCAAAACCCATCATGATGTCGGCAACGATAGCAATATCATTTTTGCGCAGGATTTCTATGGTTTTCTTGATTTGGTCAATGGTAATGCCTTTGGCGATTTTCTTAAGCTCTGATTGAGTAGTTACCTCAATGCCAAAAACCCCCATAATCAAACCGTTTTCCTTCATCAGCGGCAGGATTGATTCGCAATTTACCCAGTCAATAGCCCGGCCCAAAGATACCCACTTAATCGGGTTATTAGATGCTTTTTTGAGTTCACAAAACTTCTCTACTCTTTTCGGGTCGACGTTGAAATTGTCATCCTGAATAACCACGACTTTAACCCCGTATTTTCTATGCAGAAGATTCAACTCCTCCATAACTCTTTCCGGGGATTTGGCGCGCCATTTCAAAAAATCCGACGGAGAGCGCGGGTCGAACTGGTCCCACTCATAACAAAAAGTACAGGCTGAAGGGCACCCGCGGGAGGTAACCATGTCGACAAACGGCTTCCAGTAAGTATGCCCGACATATTTATCCATCGGGAATAAGTCATACGCCGGAAGAGGAAGCTTATCCAAATCCTGCTCAAGCGGCTTATGCGGCCCCATCACGATTTGTCCGTCAATGCGGGAAGTAACGCCCCCCACATCTTTAAGGTTTTTCTTTTTATCGATTGCCTCAATTAGATCCCCAAAAGATTCTTCTTCTCCCATAACCACAAAATCAATTGCCGGATTCTCTTCTAATGTAGGCACCGGCATTGCCGAATACCATAACCCACCGACGATTATTTTTGTTTTCGGAAGTGCTTTTTTAATCCCGATCGCAGCATCCCTGAAATGACGCAAAACACCGTATCCGCCATAACCATGCAGCTGTTCACCCATGACCACAATATCCGGCGCTTTGAGCTTTACCTGTTCAACCAGTTGCTCCATGGGAATTTGATCGGCCTTTCCGTCAATAACTGCCACATCCGGATAGCCCCTTTCTCTGGCATAAGCTGCCCAATGCGCGTAAAGCTGGTTTGGAGATCTATGTATTCCATGAGTTGCCCAAGCCCCAACCTTTGGCATAACAAATAATATTTTCATTACCCCTCTCCTTTCTCAACCACCAAAACCGAATTAATCCCGCCCCTGCCGCGCGAAATAATCAACGATCTATTTACTTTATATTCTCTCGCCTCTTTGGCCGCATAATTTAAGC
>JAHFFR010000070.1 GCA_023247825.1 Candidatus Omnitrophota bacterium | reverse complement strand
CTTGCATTTACAAGGCGTTTGTGATAATTTAATGAAACCTGCCAATTTTATCAACCCATTTTAGGTAAAGGATTAAAGAATGAGTACGCTACATTTCACGGACGCTAATTTTAAGAAAGAAGTGTTGGAATCGGACCTGCCGGTTTTGGTAGATTTTTGGGCAACTTGGTGCGGGCCATGCAAGAAGGTTGCCCCTTTTATTGATGAGTTGGCTAAGGAATACGCGGGAAAAATGAAAATCGGAAAAGTGGATGTTGATGCGAATTCCAAGGTTACTACCCAATTTGGGGTAATGTCAATACCGACAATCGTCTTTTTTAAAAAGGGCAAAGTTATGGGCCAGCTTGTAGGGGCAGTAAGCAAGCTTGATTTGAAGCGTAAGATAGAAGAGAACCTTTAATGCGTAAAATCTTTATTGCCGCCACCAAGCAGAATGACGGCAAGACTACGGTTTCCCTGGGGATAATCCGGAATTTACAGCAAAAATTCGGTAAAGTAGGCTTTATTAAGCCTATCGGCCAGCGCTACCTTGAGGAAGAAGGCCAGAAGATTGATGAGGATTCTATTCTTATTGAGGAGGTCTGCGGAATAAAGTCCGGGCTTAAAGATATGAGCCCGATCGCGGTAGAAAAAGGATTTACTGAAAAATATATTACAAAACCGGATAAAAATAATATTTCCAGGCAGATTCAAGACTCTTTCCGCAGGATTTCAAAAAGGCAGGAGTTAGTGGTAATTGAAGGCACTGGCCATGCCGGGGTGGGTTCGGTATTTGACCACTCTAATGCTACAGTGGCAAAACTTTTGGGTTCAAAGGTGATTATCATTTCCTCGGGAGGAGTAGGCCGGCCGATTGATGAAATTATTTTAAATAAGGCCCTTTTTGAAAAAGAGGGAGTTAAGGTCCTGGGCGTAATTGTAAATAAAGTCCTGCCGGCTAAATTTGATAAGATTAACCGGCTGGTTAGGAAAGGCTTGGAAAGAAAAGGGGTTGATGTGCTGGGAGTCCTGCCTTATGACCCTATGCTTGCCAGGCCGACAATAGAGCAGGTTTTGGAAGAAACAGATTTTGAAGTTCTTTGCGGAAAAGAGTATTTAGAGCGGTCTGTGGCCAAGGTAATCGTCGCGGCAATGGAGCCGCGCGATGCCGCACGTTTTATCACCGAAGATAGCCTTATGATTACCCCCGGCGACAGGGAAGATATGATCATGATTGCCCTTAACTGCTTTCGCGACGCCGGCAATACAAAATTAAAAATTTGCGGCATAGTTTTGACATGCGGCATAACTCCGGAGCAAGCGATTATGGATCTTTTATCTAAAGCGCAGATTCCGGTTTTACTCTCCAAATCGGATACATATGATGTAGCGACTTGTGTGCATGATATAACGGTAAAGATCAGGCCATGCGATAAAGATAAGATTGAGGCGGTTGTAAAATTAATTAAAGAAAATGTGGATTTCAAGAAAATTTTGAAAGGGATTTAAAAATGGATGCTGTCAGCCGAATACGCAAATTAGCAAAGAGGAAAATGAAGACGATTGTTTTACCGGAATACGAGGACGAGCGCACGCTTAAGGCCGCGCGTATTATCCAGCAGGAAGCATTGGCTAATGTGCTGGTTTTAACCCCGGATAAGATTGATAAGGGCCAAAAGGACAGGTATATTGATGAATATTATAAATTATACCAGTCAAAAGAAATCGATTTAGAAACAGTAAAAAAACTTTTTTCCGATAACCTTTATTACGGGGCAATGATGGTTCGCGAGGGCAGGGCTGACGGATTGGTCGGCGGGGCAATTCATACTACCGCGGATATGGCGCGTGCCTGTATACGTTGTATCGGTTTAGAGGAGCGTTTTACCATTGCTTCAAGTTGTTTTATTATGGATGTGCCGAATTGCCAATATGGCGATAACGGCACGTTTATTTTCGCGGATTGCGGAATTATTCCAGATCCCAATGCCAGGCAGCTATCCTGTATTGCCCTAACCGCTGCGGAATTGGCCGGTAAAGTTTTGGACCTTACTCCCCGCGTTGCCTTCTTAAGTTATTCCACCAAAGGCTCCGCAAAAACAAAATCCGCTGAAAAAATTTCAGAAGCCCTGGCTTTACTTAAAACACAGTCACCTGAAATATTAGCTGACGGAGAAATCCAGGCGGACGCGGCAATTGTCCCGGAGGTAGCCCGGATAAAATGCCCGGACAGCCCCATTAGCGGCAGGGCCAATGTCCTTATTTTTCCAAATTTAGAGGCCGGTAATATCAGCTATAAACTTGTCCAGCGTTTAAGCGGCTGCCGGGCAATAGGCCCGTTATTTTTAGGTTTAAATAAACCGGCCAGCGACCTTTCGCGCGGTTGTTTTGTTGAAGATATTGTCGATAGCGTGGCCGTTACGGCAATAAGGGCGCAATAATGAGAATACTGGTAATTAACAGCGGAAGCTCATCGATTAAATATAAGCTTTTTGATATGCCGGCTGCGCGCCTGGTTTCCAAGGGCTTAGTCGATCACATAGGCGAGAAGGGCTCAAAATTCAGCAATCATTACGCCGGTTTAAAAATTATACTTGATGAAATTAAGCTGGTCCAAGCAGTCGGCCATCGCGTAGTGCACGGAGCGGAAAAATTCAAGAAGCCGGTAATTGTTGACCAGAATGTAATCAAGGGAATTAAAAAATGCTGCTCGATTGCCCCTTTGCATAACCCGGCTAATTTATCCGGGATACTTGCTTGCCAGAAACTCCTGCCCGGGATAAAACAAGTCGCCGTTTTTGATACGGCATTCCACCAGAGCCTTCCGGAGAATGCTTTTATATACGGGCTGCCGTATGAGTATTATCAAAAATTAGGGATAAGAAAATACGGTTTCCATGGCACAAGCCATGAGTATGTCGCGCTGGAAGCCAGCCGTATTTTAAAAAAACCGCTTAATAAATTAAAATTGATTTCCTGCCATTTAGGTAACGGCTGCAGTATAACCGCAATAGATAAAGGAAAATCCGTGGATACAAGCATGGGGTTTACTCCTTTAGAAGGCCTGGTTATGGGCACGCGTTGCGGTGATGTTGACCCCGCCTTAATCACGCATATTATGCATAAGAAAAAATTCGATACTAAGCAAATGGACCGCGTTTTGAATAAGGAGAGCGGCTTAAAAGGGGTATCCGGTATCAGCAATGATATGCGCCTGCTTGAAGAAAAAGCAATTGCGGGAAATAAGCGCGCAAGGCTTGCGGTAGATATCTTTGTTTACCGGATTAGAAAATATATCGGGGCTTATGTAGCGGTGTTGTGCGAGCTTGATGCTTTGATATTTACCGCGGGCATCGGAGAGAATCAGGCCGGTATCCGGGAAAAAATCTGCCGCGGGTTGTTTGGCTGTTTAGGGAAAAAACCAAAGATTTTGGTGATTCCTACGAATGAAGAACTGATGATTGCCCGGCAGGCTTATAAATTAATAGGGGGAAATTAAATGTTAAGGACCATGTTAAAATCAAAGATTCACAGGGCAACGGTAACCGAAGCCAACCTTTACTATGAAGGCAGTATTACTCTTGATGAAGAGTTGATCCGGGCGGCGGATATTTTGGAGAATGAAAAAGTAGAAGTATTGAATTTGAATAACGGTTTGCGTATCGAAACTTATGTAATCAAAGGCAAAGCCGCAAGCGGAGTAGTCTGCCTGAATGGGCCTGCTGCCCGTGGCTCATGTTGCGGAGACCAGGTGATTATTGTTTCGTATGTTTCGCTTGAAGATAAAGAAGCAAAAGTTATTAAACCCAAGATTATTAAAGTAGATGCCAGAAACCAAATCAAAAATTAGGATATTCGGGGATCCTGTTTTAAGAAAAAAAGCAAAGCCTGTCCAAAAGATTACTTCTGAACATCGGGAAATCTTAAGCCAGATGGCCAGTTCCATGTATGAAGATTCAGGGATTGGCTTGGCTGCCCCGCAAATTGGCCTAAGCAGCCAGTTAATTGTTATAGATATCGGCCAGGGGCTTTATAAATTAATTAACCCTAAAATTGTAAAAAGAGAGGGATTTCACGCGATTACCGAAGGCTGCCTGAGCCTTCCGGGCATTTGTATTAAAGTCAAGCGTTCAAAGAGGGTCTGGGTGAAAGCCTTGGATGAAAATGGCAATCCGGTGGAAATTGAAGCCAAAGATCTTTTTGCCTGCGTTTTACAGCATGAAATTGACCACCTCAAAGGGAAACTGATTATTGATTACGCGTCATTTTTAGAAAAAATTCGCATTAAAAGAAAATTAGCCGCGTTAAAAACAAACGGTAAAACCTGTAAGTTACAACTATAATTTCGGAGTTATTCTATTATGGCAAAATATGATTTAATTATTATCGGCGCTGGCCCGGCAGGCCTGACTGCCGCGCTTTATGCCGGCCGAAGCCGGCTGAATACTTTATTGATTGAAAAGCTGGCCATTGGCGGCAGGATTCTTATGAGCGAAACCATTGAAAATTACCCGGGTTTTCCCGGAGGTATTTCTACGCAGGATTTAATTGGCCGTATGGAGGCGCAGGTCAAAGAATTAGAGGTGGAGGTTATAAGCGATGAGGTCGCGGATTTAGATTGTGCCAATAAAACAATCAAGGTTTCCGGAGGGGTTCATGAGGCGAAAGCTATTATTATTGCAAGCGGAGCGCGCCCCAGAAAATTAAATATACCGGGAGAGGATAAATATACCGGCCACGGTGTTTCGTATTGCGCGACATGCGACGGGCCTTTTTTCAGAGAAAAGAAGATAGTAATTATCGGAGGAGGCAATGCTGTTGCTGAGGAGGCAATATATCTGAGCCGTTTCGCAAGCCAGGTAAATATAATCCATCGCCGGACTGACCTGCGCGCATCGGCAATACTTCAGGAAAGATTACAGCAAAATAAAAAAATAAATTTTATTTTAAATAGCATAGTTACGGAGATTAAAGG
>JAHFFR010000069.1 GCA_023247825.1 Candidatus Omnitrophota bacterium | reverse complement strand
GCTAATCTCCTCACGTTCATTAATATTTAACCTGGGATACTGGGCCATATGCAACTCCTTTCTTCTGATATATTATATCAGAGTTAAGTGTTGCACTAGCAACTTGAGCCCAAGCAGCGACTATTTTTTCTTAATTCTAATTCTGCGACCGAAAAAAAATAGTCGCTGTCCCTATTAATGCTATTTATTCAGAGCCTGTTCAATATCCGAAATAATATCATCGATATGCTCGATACCAATCGACAAACGGATAAAATCCGGGGTTACGCCGGTAGCCAGCTGTTCTTCGCCGGATAGCTGCTGGTGCGTAGTTGTCGCCGGATGAATAGCTAAACTTTTTGCATCCCCGACATTAGCAAGATGCGATATCAACTCCAACGAATCAATAAACTTCTTTCCTGCCTCAAGTCCTCCTTTAATCCCAAACCCAAGTATTGCCCCTGCGCCTTTAGGCAAATATTTCTTTGCCCTTTCTTTTTCCGGGCTCTCATCTAAACCCGGATAATTTACCCAGCTTACTTTCGGATGTTCTTTTAGATATTTCGC
Source organism: Candidatus Omnitrophota bacterium (assembly GCA_023247825.1). GTDB lineage: Bacteria > Omnitrophota > Gorgyraeia > Gygaellales > Profunditerraquicolaceae > UBA6249. Next base: position 4,417 of record JAHFFR010000069.1, on the reverse strand, counting down.
AACAGCCAAAGCATTTTCAGAATGCCTGGGCATCCTTAGATGCAAAGTCTCAAGGCCTTGTAAAAATAAAAAAGAATTGAATGGCGAAACCGCGGGGCCCAAGTCGCGCAGAAGAGTAACCCGCGCTTTAATAATATAGGCGATATTGCCTAATGGTTTAAGCGCCTCAATAAAATTAATTCCGTGGTAACTTGGTTCAGGCTCAGCGATTAAAGGAAACTTGCCGTTGCTCCAGTCGAATTTACCGGAATCCACAATAACACCGCCCAGGCTCGTCCCATGTCCGCCGATAAATTTGGTTGCCGAATAAACCACAATATCTACCCCATAGTCAATCGGCCTTAGCAGATATGGTGATACCGTGTTATCTAAAACAAAAGGTATGCCATTCTTATGCGCTATTTTCGATATTCCCTCTAAATCCGCTACATCCAGCTTGGGGTTGCCGATTGATTCCGCATACACGGCTTTGGTTTTAGGGGTAATCGCTTTTTGAATCGCATCCAAATCATTTGATTTAACGAACCTTACCTTAATCCCCAAACGCGGAAAGGTATAGTGGAAAAGGTTATAGGTACCGCCGTAAAGATTATCCGCAGATACAATTTCATCCCCGGCCTGGGCAATATTCAGTAAAGCAAGCGTAATCGCCGATTGCCCGCTTGAAACGGCCAAAGAGCCTACGCCGCCGTCTAACAACGCCATTCTTTTTTCAAATACATCGGTTGTTGGATTCATTAATCGGGTATAGATATTACCAAATTCCTTAAGGCCGAAAAGATTAGCCGCATGCTCTGTACTTTTGAACTGATACGAAGTTGTCTGGTATATCGGCACTGCCCTTGAACCTGTTGTCGGATCAGCTTCCTGGCCGCCATGCAAAAGAACGCTTTCCGGCTTTAATTTAGCATCAACTTTACTCATATCTTATTCTCCTATCCCACAAGGGCACACCCGCGCAATTCATATAAGCGCGGGGTGTTATTCTAAAAATATCTGTGATTATTATCTACCAAATCGGGCTAATGCACAACAGAAATCTTATCCAGCCCTCTGCGCACAACGTTAATGGTTTCATTAATATCCCTCCGGGTATGCGCAAAGGAGAGGAAATTTGCCTCAAATTCCGAAGGAGCAAAATAAACGCCGTTATTAATCAGGCCGCGGTGAAACTTTTGAAAAAGCGCCTTCCTGTTGAATTTCACGCTAAACATACTCCCGTAATTGCTGGCCTCTAAACTGATCCTGCGCAATACCGCTTCCTTTTTCAGGCTCTGAATCAAAAATCCTGTCAATTCCTCAAGACGCTGATAATCTTTTTTCAATTTTCTTAAAATATTAAGCGTGCTTAAACCAGCCTGCATTACAATGGGATTGCCGGCAAAAGTGGATGCCTGATATACATCGCCCAACGGCGCAAGATGGCGCATGATCTTTTCCTTCGCGCCATAAGCGCCGATAGGCAGGCCGCCTCCGATGATCTTGCCTAAACAAATAATATCCGGTATAATTCCCAATGCCTGCGCCAGCGCGCCATAGTTAAAACGAAACCCGGTAATCACTTCATCAAAGATCAGTAATGTTTTGAATTTTCGGGTGGCCTTTCTTAAATTTTTTAAAAACCCGATATCCGGGGGGACAACTCCGTAATTACCCCCTGCCGGCTCAACGATAACCGCGGCGATTTCTTTGCCATGCTTGCTGAATATTTCCTTAACAGTATCAATATCGCCATAAGGAGCAATTAAAGTATGTTTTATAAAATCCCTGGGCACTCCGGAACTGGCAGGAATCCCCAATGTTGCCAGCCCTGATCCCGATTTAACCAACAGATAATCCGCGTGCCCGTGATAAGAATGCTGAAATTTCAGGACCTTGTCCCTTTTCGTGTATCCGCGGGCCAGGCGCAGGGCAGAGATTACTGCTTCGGTTCCGGAATTTACAAACCTTATCCTCTCAATGAAAGGTATGGCTTTAATAATTTCATGCGCCAGTTCAATTTCCGTTTTATTAGTAGCACCAAAGCCAAAACCCGCATTTATTTTTTTCTTTACTGCCCTCAGCACCGCCGGATGGCTATGGCCTAAGATTAAAGCCCCGAAGGAAAGCACGTAATCTATAAAATTATTCCCCTGGTAATCAAAAACTCTTGGACCTTTGCCCGCTTTTATGAACAAAGGATTACCGCCCGCATAAGAGAAGCTGCGCACCGGGCTATTTACCCCTCCCACCAGGTATTTCTTTGCTTCTTTAAATAATTTTAAGTTTTCTTTAGCCATTTGGCAATATCCCTGGCATGATAGGTAATTATAATATCCGCTCCGGCGCGTTTTATAGAGGTAATAATTTCAAAAACAATCTTCTGTTCCTGCCAAAGACCTTTTTCAGCCCCCATTTTTACCAAGGCATACTCGCCGCTGGTATTATATGCGGCCAAGGGGTTTTGAGAAAATTTCTCCCGCGCCTTCTTGATAATATCCAGATAACTTAACGCGGGCTTAACCATCACCATATCTGCGCCTTCTTTTATATCGTCTCCTATTTCTTTCAACGCTTTTTTCCCGTTACTATAATCCAATTGATAAGCTTTTCTATCTCCGAATTTAGGCGCTGAATCAGCCGCCCCGCGGAATGGGCCGTAAAAATTAGAAGCAAATTTCGCGGAATAAGCTAAGATCTTAACCTTTTGGAATCCGTTTTTATCCAGTGTTTTTCTTATCGCGCCTACCTGTTTTTTTGCCATAGCTGAAGGCGCAACCCAGTCTGCCCCGCTGGCAGCGTGGACAAGAGCGATTTTAGAAAGTGCCTTGATAGTTTTTTTATTATTTATTTTATTTTCTTTAGTCAGGATCCCGCAATGGCCGCTTGAAGTATACGCGCATAAACATATATCAGTAATGACCGATACGCCTTTAATTTTACGCTTTATTTCCGCTACCGCCCTTGGAATAATGCTTTTTTTGGAATACGCGTAACTTCCAAATCTATCTTTATAACGCCTGGGGCAAATTCCAAAAAGAAGCACCTTGCTTATTCCCAGTCTTTTGGCTTCTTGCACATCCTTGCAAAGATTATCAATAGAGAACCTGGCAATTTGCGGCATATTTGCCACAGCCTCTTTCCTATCATAGCCCTCGGCCACAAAATAGGGCATAACAAGGTCTTTAGGAGAAATCCTTAGCATCGTTATAGAAAGTGTATTTTTTGGGCTTGATTCCGGGTAACTTCTCCGATACAAGTTATCGCCGTCTTTTGCGCAGGCTTTCCATAGCGCCTGGCAAAATTACGCACCCCTGAAGGGCTGGTAAAAATGATTTCATCAAACGCCTCGAGGTCAAGATCGGGAAGATTAACTGGCGCGATATTCTTATAAGCAACACAAGATACTACTTCAGCCCCCAAACCACGCAAACCCTTTGAAAGGCCTTTGTCTGAAATATTCGAATGCGGCAGAAATATTTTTTCCTTCTTTAAATCAATTCTCTTAAAAGCAGCAAGCAGGCCTTTGGAGGATTCAACTTTCGGAGTCAAATCCGCAATAACCCCAAGTTCCTTAAGGCTATTCGCCGTAGAAACACCAATTGCTGCGATTTTTAGATTATGCAATGAGCGGACGTCTCGGCCGGTTTTAATCAAGCGCTGAAAAAAATACTGGACAGCGTAACGGCTCGTAAAAACAACCCAGTTAAAATCCTGGACATTGCGAAGATGGCTATCAAGACCCGCGTAATCATCAAGCGGGATGATCTTGACCATAGGTTGATGAAAATAATTCCCTTTTAAGAAGAAACGTTTTGCCGACAAGCCCGTAAATAAAATATGCCTGTTTTTACAAAACCAATTAAATTTTCTACCCAAATTTACTGCCTCGCCAACGATAAAGATTGAGGGCGCAGCTATTCTCTCTTTCTTTACTATCCCGGAGATATTCTCAAGCGTAGATACGGCGATCCCTTGGTTAATCTTTCCTGCGTTTGAAATCGCAGATACGGGGGTTCCCACAGGCTTACCCGCCTTAATCAATTCCGCTGCCACCTTGGAAATATTTTCCACTGCCATATATAAGGCAATGGAGCCGTTTGCGGCAATACCTTTCCAATTAACTGTAACCTTATCTTTTCCCGCAGCTTCATGGCCGGTAACGAAAACTACGCTTGAGGAAAAACGCCTGTCTGTTAAGGGGACTCCGGAAAAACAGGATGCTGCGCTGGCCGCAGTAACTCCCGGCACAACCTCAAATTCTATTTTATTTTTTATAAGCGGTTCTAATTCCTGGGAGAGCCGGCTAAAAATACCGGGGTCGCCATTTTTAAGGCGGACTACTTTTCTACCCTCCCTGGCTTTTTTGGCTGTTAATTGGCCTATCTGCTCATTGTGAATTAGAAATCCATCTGAATAGTTTTTTCCTCTTAACTTA
>JAHFFR010000068.1 GCA_023247825.1 Candidatus Omnitrophota bacterium | reverse complement strand
TTTTTAGAACAGCTGCAGAAGCCGGATGTAGATTTTATTTCAGGGCTATCGCCTGCGATTGCTATCGAACAACGCTCTGCAGGAGGTAATCCCCGTTCAACGGTTGCCACTCAAACCGAAATATATGACTACCTGAGGTTGTTATTTGCCAGAATAGGCGCTGTTCATTGCTATAAATGCGGTGCCCTGATTCAAAGCCAAAGCGCTCAAGAAATAGTTGAAACAATTATAAATTCTCTTGGATCAAGCGATATACAAATCCTTGCTCCTTTAATACAGGGAAAAAAGGGCCGTCATAAAGACATATTCTCGCAGATCCAAAAATCAGGGTTTATACGCGCCAGGGTCAATGGCAAGCTCTATGAGCTCCCCGCGAATATAAAGTTAGCCAGGTATAAAATCCATAATATAGAGGTAGTAGTTGACCGCCTGAATATTAAATCGGATATCAGGAAGCGGCTTACAGATTCTATTGAAACAGCCCTTAAAACAGGCGGGGGCACGGTTATTATCAGCCGCAACGGTTTTAAGGATTTAATCTTTAGCCAACATTATGCCTGCTTAAAGTGCGGCATAAGTTACTCAGAGATTAACCCGCGAAATTTTTCGTTCAATTCTCCTTACGGGGCATGCTCTGAATGCAATGGCTTAGGCACCAAGCTTAAATTTGACCCGGATTTAATTATTCCGGATAAGGGCAAGAGTATTAACGCCGGGGCTCTTGCGCCGTGGAAACGCGGAGGCAGGGGGTATATTCTTTACTATCGTTGGCTTATCCGGGAATTAAGTTACAGCTTAAAGTTTGATTTAGATACTCCTTTCAAGAAATTACCCAAAGATGTGCAAAAGGCTATTTTTTACGGCACAGATCGGGTTGTAGGTAATAAGCCTTTTGAAGGAATTATACCCCACCTGGAAAGGTTATTCCACCAGACAGACAGCGAATATTTAAAAGAAGAAATCAGCAAGTTTATGTCCAGCCTCGCATGCCCTGCTTGTAAAGGCTCCCGGCTTAAACCGGAAAGCCTATCGGTATTAATTAATAAAAAAAATATCTTTCAGGTTACCCAGATGTCCATAAAAGAAGCGATTAATTTTTTTGCCGAACTTAAATTAAACGAAAAAGAAAAATTAATCGGTTATCAGGCAATAAAGGAAATAACCCAAAAATTAAAATTCTGCGCGGATGTCGGCTTGGATTACCTTACTTTGGACCGCAAAAGCTCTACCTTATCCGGAGGGGAGGCGCAGAGGATCCGCCTTGCTACCCAGGTTGGCTCAGGCCTGGTAGGGGTTTTGTATGTTCTAGATGAGCCCAGTATCGGCCTGCACCAGCGGGATAATGAAAAACTTTTATCTACTTTAAAGGCGCTCAGGGACATAGGCAATACCTTGATAGTCGTGGAGCATGATGCTTCTACAATTCTTGCCGCGGACCATGTCGTAGATTTAGGGCCAAAAGCAGGCAGGCATGGCGGAGAAGTAATTTTTTCAGGGGCTAAGCCTGAGCTTTTAAAAGACGCCAATTCTTTAACCGCAAAATACCTGCGGGGTGATCTTTTGATCCAGGCGCCGCTAAAGAGGCGCGATTGGCAAAAAAATAAATACATTGAAATAATCGGGGCCAGGGAACATAACCTTAAAAATATCGATTTGCGTTTTCCTTTAGGGGTGCTTATTTGTGTAACCGGCGTATCCGGCTCAGGTAAGTCGACATTAATCAGCGATATCCTTTATCCGGCCCTTGCTCAGAAAATATATAGGTCCAAAGAAAAACCCGGTTTATTCAAATCTATAAGCGGTGTTGGAGAGATTGACCAGGTAATTGTAGTAGATCAGTCGCCTATCGGCAGGACGCCGCGCTCAAACCCCGCCACTTACACAGGCGTATTTACCCATATAAGAGATATATTCACTCGAACTCCGGAAGCCCGCCTTAGGGGATATAAACCCGGAAGATTTTCATTCAATGTTAAGGGCGGCCGGTGTGAGGCCTGCGCAGGGGACGGTATTAAAAAGATTGAAATGCATTTTTTACCTGATGTGTATGTGAAGTGCGATGTTTGTAAAGGCCAAAGGTTCAATAACGCGACTTTAGAAGCAAGATATAAGGGTAGATCTATTGCCGATTGTTTAGAGATGACCATTGAAGAGGCATTGGAACTATTTTTAAATATCCCAAAAATAAAGAATACCTTGGGGTATTTATTTGATGTCGGTTTAGGCTATATTCAATTAGGCCAGAGCGCGACTACTTTGTCCGGAGGTGAGGCGCAAAGGATCAAGCTTTCTTCGGAATTATGCAAGCGTTCAGGCGGCAGGACGCTTTATCTTTTAGATGAGCCGACTACCGGCCTGCATTTTGCCGACGTTGCCAGGTTAATATCGGTGCTACAGAGACTGGTTGACCGTGGAAATACGGTTATAATCGTTGAGCATAATTTAGAAGTAATTAAATGCGCCGATTATATTATTGACCTGGGCCCTGAAGGAGGGGATAACGGCGGCCAGGTTATTGCCGCCTGCCCCCCGGAAGAATTGATAAAGGTAGAAAGATCTTATACCGCGAAATTTCTTAAAACAGTTTTATCAATTAAATGAAAAAAACAGCTGTTTGTTTATTTATCCTGCTATTTTTTCTTTCTTCATTTTCTTTTGCTGATGAAAACCCGAAGGAAGCCGAGTTGCTTTTTATGGCCAAAAAGGCATACGAAGACGGATTTTATGAAGTCAGCTTGGGAATGCTGGAGAGGTTTCAAAAAGATTTTAAAGATTCGGCTAAAATAACACAGGCCCGCCTTTTAAGCGGACAATGTTATTTTAACCAGGGCCGTTACCTTGAAGCGTTAAATATTTTTGAGGGGTTATCGACTGATCCGTCTGCCCGTAATCTTAAGGATGCAATTTATTTTTGGATGGCAGAGGTGCATTTTAAAGGAGGTAATTTTCAAAAATCCGCCGCGCTTTATCAGAAACTAATAGATGAATTCCCGATGTCGTCATATTGCGCGGCTGCGTATTATTCCCTTGGCTGGTCTTTTTCGCAAAGCGGCCAATATAAGCAGGCCCTGGAGGTTTTTAAGAATTTACTAAAAAATTTTCCGGATGAGCCGCAAAGTAAAGATGCCGCCTTTAAATTAATTGAGTGCCTGTATAATCTTAAAGATTATCTTGAGCTAAAGAATAAGATCAACCCTATTTTTAAGCTCTATGTTAATGATACATTGCGCCAGCCCTACCTGTATTTTTATCTGGCAGAGTCAGAATACTATTTGAATAATCTTGATGAGGCGGCCAGAAATTACCTTAAATCAGCTCAAGGCTTTAAGGATCAAAAAGTCCAGGCATTGGCAAAATTAGGGCTGGGCTGGTCGTATTTTAAGCTTAACAAATATAAAGAAGCCGAAGAGGTATTTACGGATATTAAGCAAAATATCCTGGATAAAAAAAGTTTAGATATCCTTATATTGGGCCAGGCAGCGTTAATGTCTTCGACTAACCGGATCTATGAAGCAAAGAAACTTTACGAGCAGCTTATTAGTACAAGCTGCGACCCGTTTATACTTATCCAGGCTTATTTGGGCCGTGCCGATGCATTTTATAATTTAGCTGAATATGCCCAGGCAGCGGATAGCTATAAAGAAGCTTTGGATAAAATTAATAAAAATAACGCTAAGTCCGGCTTACCCGAAGAATTAATGGATAAATTATACTATAATTTAGGCCTATCCTATATAAAACAGGGCCAGGTCGATTCCGGGGTCCAAATATTGAAAAATACCGCCGCAAAAAGGAATGATGTTGATGCGCAGGCAAATTTATTTTTTCAGATCGGCGATGCTTACGCATCCGCGGGTGAATTTGTAAAAGCGCAAGAAGCTTATGCAAAAATTTTAAAATTATATCCGGATTCTCCCTACGCGGACTATGCGCAATACAGGATAGGGCTATTACAATTAAAAAAAACAGATTATGGTGGGGCAATTTCTTCTTTCGAGCTTTTGTTAAAGAAATATCCTCAAACAAAATTACTTCCGGATGTTTTTTATTCATTGGGGCAGGCGTATTTTCAAAAATCAGATTATGCCAAGAGTTGTGAGATTTTTGCAAAATTTCACGATGAGTTTATTGATAGCCAACTGCGCGCGCAGGCTTTTTATATGCTGGGCTCATCTTATCTTGGCTTGGGAAGAGTTAATGAAGCGCTTAATATCTTTAAGGATATTCCTAAACTTTATCCCCAGGATATTGGATTATTGCAGGAAGCGGAATATGAAATTGCGGATTGTTATTATAAGCTGGGGCAGGAAGATGAGGCTGCCGGCAGGTTTAAGCTACTGCGTACTAAATACCCTGATTCAAAACTTACCCCTGATATTATGTGGTGGCTGGGGCAGTATTATTACCGCCACGGTGATCTAAACCTCGCGCGCCGGTATCTCGCTTCTTTGACCAAGGATTTTTTAAACAGCCATTTAACGGCGGATGCGTTCTATGTAATGGGTTTAACTTTCAGCGATGAAAATAAGTTTCAACAGGCAGCTGATAATTTTAAGATGGCGATAAAACTGGGGGCCGCTGAATTAAGGATCCAGGCCGCAGAAGCTTTAGGGGATATTTATATCCGGCAAGGATTGCCTAAAGAGGCGTTTACTCAAAATAAAGATATAATTAAGGATAACCCTGATTTAGCTAAATCGCTTTTTCCCCGGATAGCAGATGCTTGTTACAAGTCCGGGGATTATGAAAATGCAAAATTATTTTATTACCAAAGCCTTGAATTGGTTGATGGCAAAGAAATCGCAAATATACGGTTTAATCTGGCCGAGGTACTCGAGGCCGCAGGAGAGTTTGACGCATCAGCCAGCCAGTATCTTTTAGCCGCAGACCTTTATGAACAGTCGCCGGAATTATTTTCCCGTTCTCTTTTACGGGCGGCTAAAATTTATGAAGACAAAGAAGACTTAAAAGCTGCATTGAATATCTATAATAGAGTTGTTC
>JAHFFR010000025.1 GCA_023247825.1 Candidatus Omnitrophota bacterium | reverse complement strand
GCCTTGCGATAACCGATATCACGTCAGAAAAACAAAAAATTCAATACCCGGAAAAACATAAAATCGTAATTACCCAAAAGGCAGGTAACGTGGAGGAGCTTTTTGTTAATTGGTTAAATGAACTTCTGTCAGTATCTTCTGCCGAGGCGCTAATTTTTGAAGATGTTAAAATAAATCAGATTAATGAGCAATTCATCGATGCGATTGCTATAGGTACCGATATAAAAAATTATAAAGTGAACGTTGAAATCAAAGCAGCTACCTACCATCAGCTTAAAGTCGAAAAAACCGGTTTTCTCTGGCAGGCAGAGGTTATTTTTGATGTCTGAGCCTAGCATTCAATTAGAAAAAATTGATAATTACCGCTGGCGTATTCCGAAGAGCTATAAGCCGGGGATGCGGGTGCCCGGATTAATTTATGCCAATGAAAAGTTGCTGGAGAGTATTTATAAAGATAAGGCCCTGGAGCAGGTGGCTAATGTTGCATTCCTGCCGGGAATTGTGAATAATTCTTTGGCTATGCCAGATATCCACTGGGGATATGGTTTTCCAATCGGAGGCGTGGCAGCGACGGATATTGACGAAGGCGGAGTTGTTTCACCCGGAGGCGTAGGTTTTGACATAAACTGCGGAGTCAGATTATTAAAAACTAATTTAGAGCTTGATGATATTAAGGATAGGCTTGAAGATTTAATCTATCGTTTGTTTTCCGATGTCCCTGCCGGAGTCGGCTCTAAGGGTGATATAAGAGTCGGAGCAAAAGAGGAAAAAGAGATATTAATCAAAGGAGCGCGTTGGGCGGTCGAAAAAGGGTTTGGCACAGAGGAAGATCTTGAGTGTACCGAGGAAAACGGCGAAATACCGGGGGCAGACCCGCAGGCAGTTTCAGAACGGGCTTTCGAGCGGGGCAAAGCCCAATCAGGTACGCTTGGTTCAGGAAATCATTTTTTAGAAGTACAGCTAATCGATCAGCTTTATGATCGCCAAGCTTGCGATACCTTGGGCCTTAATTTGGGCCAGGTAATGGTAATGATTCATTCAGGTTCGCGCGGATTCGGTTATCAGATTTGCGAAGATTATGCGCGTAAGATGGTCGAAAGCCTGGCAAAATATAAGATAAATGTACCGGACAGGCAGCTTGCCTGCGCTCCGGTTAATTCAAGTGAGGCCAAGGCTTATTTGGGGGCAATGAGATGTGCGGCAAATTATGCCTGGGCAAACCGCCAGTGCCTGATGCATTTAACCCGGCAGGCATTTGAAAAGGTATTTGGTTCATCCTGGCAGAAACTGGGAATGTTTTTGATTTATGATGTTGCCCACAACATTGCCAAAATCGAGACACATAGGGTTAACGGCCAGGACAAGAAGCTCTGTGTGCATCGCAAAGGGGCAACCCGCGCTTTTGGGCCGGGGCATCCGGATATCCCCGAAAGATACAGGAAAATCGGCCAGCCGGTAATTATCCCCGGAGATATGGGGAGAAATTCATACTTACTCGTCGGCACTGAAAAAGCAATGCAGGAGACCTTTGGCAGTACGTGCCATGGCGCCGGCCGCCTGAAATCGCGCACCGCAGCCTTAAAAGCCATTAACTCGGATATGTTATTGAAAGAATTAAGATCTAAAGGTATAATAGTCAAAGCTTCCGGCCGTAATACTCTGGCTGAAGAGGCGCCGATGGCCTATAAAGACGTAAATGATGTAGTGGATGTGGTGGCTAACGCGGGAATCGGAAAGCGGGTTTGCCGCATGCGCCCGCTGGGAGTAGTAAAGGGATAAATGTTGGACATAAAATTCATAAGAGAAAATCAGGATTTGGTAAAACAGGCAATTAAGAACCGCGCTTTAAAAATTGACATAGGGAGCGTGATTAAAATTGACGATGAGCGCCGCAAGGCTTTAGCGGAGTTTGAAGATTTGGCTTCTAAGCGCAATAAAGCCAATGATGAAATAAGTATTCTGCTTAAAGAGAAAAAAGACGCGAAAGTTAAAATCTCTTCAATGAAGGATATTTCAAGGCAGATTGGTGGGCTGGAAGCTCAAATAAAAGATAAGGATGCAGAATTAAATAAACTACTTTTAAATATTCCCAATGTACCCCATTTTTCATTACCGATAGGGGATGCCTCTAAAAATAAGATCGTGCGCAGCTGGGGAGAAGCAAAGAAACTTAACTTTAAGCCGCTCAGCCACATCGAGCTTTGCCAGAATTTAGATATCGTAGATTTTAACCGCGCGACTAAAATTACCGGCTCGAATTTTATTCTTTTTAAGGGCTGGGGGGCAAAACTTGAGCGAGCATTGATTAATTTTATGCTTGATCTGCATACTAACAAACACGGTTACACGGAAATTTTTCCGCCATTTTTAGTTAACCGCGCCTCAATGCTGGGCACCGGGCAGCTGCCGAAATTAGAAGAGGATATGTATAAGTTAAAAGACGATGACCTTTTTCTTGTTCCTACGGCGGAGGTCCCGGTGACCAATATTTTCCGCGATGAAATATTAGAAGAGGACAAGCTCCCAATTCATTATACCGCTTATACGGCATGTTTCAGGAGGGAGGCAGGCTCTTACGGGAAAGACACCAGAGGCTTGGTCCGCGTGCATGAGTTTGATAAGGTTGAGATGGTTAAATTCGTTAAGCCCGAGGATTCTTATGAAGAATTGGAGAAATTAACAGCTGATGCAGAAGAGGTTTTACAGCTTCTAGAGTTGCCTTACCGGGTGGCGATACTTTCTACGCAGGACTTAAGTTTTGCCGCAAGCAAATGCTATGATTTAGAGGCTTATAGCGCAGGAACAGGCAAATGGCTTGAGGTGTCCAGCTGTAGTAATTTTGAAAGTTTTCAGGCTCGCCGGGCAAATATAAGATTCCGCCGCAAAGAAGGTAAAAAAGTTGAATTTGTGCACACCCTGAACGGCTCAGGGGTGGCCTTAGCGCGCACAGTGGTTGCGATATTAGAAAATTACCAACAGGAGGACGGCTCGGTTTTAATTCCCAAAGCCCTGCAGCCGTATTTAAATGGCCAAAAAAGAATTTCCTGAAAAATTACCGCCGAAAGGCAAGGAAGATTTCGCGCAAAATGATTTCGGTGGGCTTTCCGGAGATTTCTCCAGTAAGATCTCCGGGTTATCCAGCAAACTTTTTGGAATAATTAAATTCATTCTCGCGGTTATTATCCTGCCCTTTGTTTATTCGTCTGTTGTGTCTTTTTTGAATGAATTTGTCCAGATAGATCCGTACCTGCAGCAGGTTTTCCTAAACGGTATAATTACTTTTCTGGCGGTTTATTTATTTGTTTGGGAACCGGTAATAATTTACAATAAGGGGCATAAGCTTTTAGAAATTATGTTTAGTTTCTTTAAGCCGATGGTTAACGTTGCCCCGTTCCTTTTACCGATATACACAATCCTGTTTTTTATCATTTACGGTTTGTTATCAATCGGGATTAAAGACGGCCGGCTGATTGAATATGCGCTTTTTTTGATAGGTTTCAGCACTATTCTACATTTGACATTTTCGGCAAAAACCATCCGTTCTAAAAAAGGGGATTTTTTAAAGGCGAATTACATCTTCGGGTTTTCTTTTATTTTTATATTGAACATTGCCTTGCTTGCTTTTGGCTTGAGCCTTATTTTTAGCAAATTCTCGTTCGTTAATTTCTGCAATATCTCCTTTAATACAGCCAAAAATATATTTTACGCTGTTTTTAAGCAGCTGTTTTTATTTAAATAATTGGAGGAGTGGCGGAGTTGGTCGATCGCGGCGGTCTTGAAAACCGTTAGGCTCGTAAGGGCCTCAGGGGTTCGAATCCTCTCTCCTCCGAAATTTTATTATGTCGAGAATAAAATTACTTAAAGGTCAACAAAGTAAGTTATTAAATCAAATAGGTGAAAAGTGCTCTTTTGATTGGCCTAAAGTTGCCAAAGTTAGCAATGTCTGTGAGCGTACCCTTAGAGATTGGCGAAGCGAGAAATACAATATGAGTTATGAGGCTTTATTAAGGTTGCAAAAATTAACTGCTATTCCGATTCCTCGAAAGAAAGCGGTTCTACCAGAGTATTGGAGCGCTGGAAAGTTTGCTCGTAAAGGGGGTTTGAGGCGTTGCCAGATATATGGCGACTTTGGTACGCCGGAAGGTAGAAAAAGGGGTGGCATTAATTCTCAGAAATTATTCCACTTGAATCCTGAGTATGCAAAAAATATGGGAATAATAATGCGAAAAGATATAAGAGAGCCTAAACCCTCAAAAGAATTAGCCGAATTCATAGGAATTATGCTTGGTGATGGAGGAATGACTAATTACCAGATACATGTTACGTTTAATACGAAAACAGATAATGAGTACGGTATTTATATAAGAAATTTAATAAAGCGCCTATTTAGGGTGTCAGCTCCTATAATATCAACTGATTCAGATAGCGCTGATAGAATTGTAGCTTCAGGAGTGAATTTAGTTGAGTTTTTAATGAAGAAGGGATTAAGAACAGGAAATAAAGTTAAGAATAAAGTTAATATCCCCGGCTGGATTTTTAATAACAGAGTTTATAGTATTGCTTGTTTAAGGGGGTTGGTAGATACGGATGGTTCTTTTTATCAATATAATCACAAGGTGTGTAACAAGAAATATTGTAATTTCGCAATGTGCTTTACTAATTATTCCAAGCCTTTATTGATGAGTGTTTATAGGATTTTGCAGAATCTGGATTTTAGCCCCATTATGAATACTAAGCGCGTTTATCTTCATAAAAGAGTTGATATTGATAAATATTTTCTGGAAATAGGCACACATAACAAAAAACATTTATATAGATATAATAATTACCTTACTGGTTTTAATTAAGGAGAGGTACCGAAGTGGTCATAACGGGCCGCTCTCGAAAAGCGGTTGGGCCTTTGGCTCACGCGAGTTCGAATCTCGCCCTCTCCGTAAAATTTACCAATCCTAACCACATTCATAATTTGCGGCTCACCAATGAGCTATAATTCTATTTGTGGCTCATATATATTAATAAATGAGCTGCAATATAAATTCCGGCTCATGAGGGAGCTGTAAAAACGTAATATTCAAAGGATTGGAAAAGAGGAGTTATGGCAAAAGCAAATAAATCAAATGGAGCAAATTTAGGATTTGAACAAAAACTCTGGATGGCAGCGGATAAAATGCGTAATAATATGGATGCTGCCGAATATAAGCATGTAGTTCTCGGCCTCATCTTTCTTAAATATATTTCCGATGCTTTTAGCGAGTTGTATCAGAAGCTGTCTTCTACAAAAGGTGCTGATGCAGAGGATGCTGATGAATATCGGGCCGAGAATGTATTCTATGTTCCTAAGAAGGCCCGCTGGGATTATTTGCAAAAGAACGCTAAGCAGCCGGCTATTGGTAAGTTTATTGATGATGCGATGGATGAAATTGAAAAAGATAACGCTACATTAAAAGGCGTGCTTCCCAAAAATTATGGCCGGCCAGGTTTGGATAAACAGCGTCTCGGAGAACTTATTGATTTAATTGGTACTATTGGCCTTGGAGATAAAGAAAACCGCAGTAAAGATGTTTTAGGAAGAGTGTATGAATATTTTATTGGAAGATTTGCCGATGCCGAAGGTAAAAGCGGAGGACAATTTTATACCTCTCGTTGCATAGTCCAACTTTTAGTTGAGATGCTCGAGCCGTATAAAGGCCGGATATTTGATCCTTGTTGTGGTTCTGGTGGAATGTTTGTTCAGGGCGAAAAATTTGTTAAAGTGCATGGTGGCCGCATTGGTGATATTGCCGTTTATGGGCAGGAATCTAACCAGACCACCTGGCGTCTATGTAAAATGAACCTCGCCATTCGTGGTATTGATGCCAATATCGCATGGAATAATGAAGGCAGTTTCTTAAATGATACCCACAAGGATCTGAAAGCAGATTTTGTTATCGCCAATCCACCGTTTAACGATAGCGATTGGAAAGGCGAGCTCTTGCGCGATGATTCGCGCTGGAAATACGGAACCCCGCCTACAGGAAACGCCAACTTTGCCTGGGTACAACATTTTATTTATCACCTGTCACCGACCGGCACTGCGGGTTTTGTCCTGGCTAATGGCTCAATGTCTTCTAATACATCTGGTGAAGGCGAAATCCGAAAAAATATCATTGAAGCTGATATTGTTGATTGCATGGTAGCATTACCATCACAGCTTTTTTATAACACCATGATTCCTGTTTGTCTTTGGTTTATCGCGCGCGATAAGAAGAATCATAAATTTAGGGATCGGCGCGGTGAGACTTTGTTTATTGATGCTCGAAACATGGGTGCAATGATTGATCGCAGGCACCGTGAGCTTACTGATAATGAAATCGCTAAAATTACCGGCACTTATCATGCTTGGCGCGCTAAAGGTGGGAAATATAAAGATGAAGCTGGTTTCTGTAAATCAGCAAAAATTGATGAAATCCGCAAACACGGTTACATTCTCACTCCGGGTCGATATGTAGGTACAGCTGAAGTTGAAGAAGACGACGAAGCGTTTGAAGATAAAATGAAACGTTTAACTACTGAGTTGTCAGGACAGTTTAAGAAGTCAGTAGAGTTAGAGAAAGAGATTAAAAATAATCTAAGAAAAATAGGTTATGCAATTGGAGGGAATACATGAAGCCTTATATTCCGCAAATTTTACCGCTTAAAGAGCTTAATTGGGTACGATTCATTAAATTAATTGGTCAGGCAAATGCCGAATTGGCTCGCTATGATGGCATTCTACAAGGTATCCTGAATCCAGTTGTTCTTCTTTCTCCTCTAACGACAAAAGAGGCTGTTATTTCTTCTAAAATTGAAGGAACTCAGGCAAGTCTTCAGGAAGTTCTGGAGTTTGAAGCTGCGCCTGATCAGGCAAATGAGAAGTACCATGATATTCGCGAGATAATCAATTATAGAGAGGCAATGCATCATGCGGTAAAATGGCTGGAGCATAAGCCCTTAACCTTGAATTTAATTAAAGAAACCCATTCTATTTTGCTGGATAGTGTACGTGGGCGCGATAGAAGTAGAGGGAATTTTCGCTCCGGTCAAAATTACATCGGTAAACCAGGGGCTTCTATTGAAGAAGCAACATATGTTCCTCCTGAACCGAGATTGTTACCTGAATTCCTGGATAATTTTGAGAAATACATTCATTTTGACGAGAAAGATCTGCTTGTTCAGTTAGCCTTGGTTCATGCACAGTTTGAGATTATTCACCCTTTTCTGGATGGAAATGGAAGAGTAGGTCGAATTTTGATCCCGCTATTTCTTTTTGAAAAAAAGATTCTTCAGTTACCGATGTTTTATATTAGTGAATATCTGGAAGCCCGCAGAGAGGAATACTACGCTCGTTTAAAGGCAATTACCGCTGAGAATAAGTGGGATGATTGGGTAGAGTTTTTCCTGAAAGCTTTGCTTGAGCAGTCCAGGGCGAATAGTATGAAAGCCAAAGGTATTTTGGAACTCTATGATATGAAAAAAGCTAGAATAACTGATGCTACGCATTCTCAATACTGCATTAAGACACTCGATACCTTGTTTAAAAAGCCTATCTTTACTTCACCTGACTTCATTAAACTTTCCGGGATTCCTAAGGCAAGCGCTATGAGATTGATCCAATTGCTTAGAAAAGAAGGGATAATTGTTACTTTAAGAAAAGGTAAGGGCCGCAGAGCCGAAATCTTTGAGTTTAAGAAATTAATGAGTATTATTAAGTAATTTTGTGTCTCATGTGTTATACGCAATCTTATTTGCGTCTCATAATAGTCTAATAATGAGACACAATGTATTATTGTTACTTGAGTAGTTATAATTGGTTAGAGAAATATCTAGTTGAATCAATTAAAATGAGTAAAGATTTTCGATTTGATATAGCTTTAAGTTTTGCGGGAGAAGATCGGGATTATGTTGAAGAGGTAGCCAAGATCTTAGAATCCCGTGGAATAAAAGTCCATTATGATCGTTTCAATCAAATTGATGCTTAGGGTAAAAGTTTACCTGAACATTTTGATGAGATATATAGAAAACAAGCGCAATATTGTGTAATGTTTATTTCTGAGCATTACGCTAGAAAAGTCTGGCCGAATTTTGAGAAAAGAAGTGCTTTGGCTCGCGAAGTGGTTGAAGCAGGATACATTTTACCGGTAAGATTTGATGATACTGATTCCTAGAGATGGTAAGCAATGTTTAAGATTCGTTGTCAACGGGAAGCCTGTTTACTCAGTAAATATACAATTAGGTGGTTTACATAGAGATTACGGCCTAAGTTTCAGTTATGCTCATGGTGAAATGCAGATGACTTCTGGATACAATGCTTTTGCAAAGAATATTTTATATACAAAACAGCTATAAATTCAAAATTGAAATTACGGATAACATATGAGAAAATACTCTGAACTGGAAATAAAGGAAAAAGTCGAAATAGCTTTCGGTATCTTATTGAAAAACGATGTTTTTTTGCTTGAGTATGATGTTAACGAGCGCAGTATATCTCATAAGCTAGCAGAATATTTACAGAAGTTATTTCCAGATTATAATGTTGATTGTGAATATAATAGAGTGGGTAATTTGACAGTAGATGAGGAATACTTTAATAAGAAATTAAGGTTATATAAGAATATTAAATGTTTAGATGGCGAAACGACGGTTTATCCTGATATAATTATCCATAAAAGAGGTCAGCGAGAGAACCTTCTTGTAATCGAAATTAAAATAGTGGGCAAAGGATCTAATATTTTGGATGACTATAAAAAGATTTTTGGTTTTTTGATAGACAATAACTTTAAATATAGATTTGGATTATTTTTACAATTAGCAAAAAATAAGATTACGATTTTTGATTTATTCGGAAATAATACTGCTGATTTAAGAAAATTAGATAAAAAAATTCATGAAAAGTAAATTTAAGCAAACAGACAATAGCGATGATTCGACTTCGCTCACCACAGGAATTCCTAAGGGGTGGGATTTTAGAGGCATTTCCGAAATTGCAGACAATTTCGATTCCAAAAGAATTCCCTTAAGCGGTCGCGAAAGAGCAAAACGGCAAGGTGTGTATCCATATTATGGTGCTGCTAGCATTATAGATCATATTGATGATTATATTTATGATGGAAAATATCTACTTATTGCCGAAGACGGAACAGTTTCTGATAAGAATGGTAGGCCCACGTTGCAACTTACTAATGATAAATTCTGGGTTAGTAATCATTCACACGTATTAAAATGTGAGGATGATAATGAAACTAAGTATCTTTATTATGTCTTGTCGAGTATTAGCGTAATTCCGTTTTTGACGGGTTCTGTTCAATTAAAGCTTTCGCAAGCAAACTTAAATAGGATAAATATCCCGTATCCTCCAAAAGAAGAACGTAGCAAGATAACTGAAATTCTTTCTAGTCTTGACGCTAAAATCGAGCTCAATCGCCGGATGAATGAAACCCTCGAATCCATCGCTCAGGCGATTTTTAAGCGATGGTTTGTGGATTTTGAGTTTCCGGATAAAAACGGCAAACCGTATAAATCATCCGGTTGGAAGATGGTTGATTCGGAGCTTGGGGAGATACCACAAGGATGGCAACTAAGTAATCTGGGCGAAAGTGGTACATTCAAGAATGGTATTAATTACTTGAGGGATGAGGTAGGAGATACAGACTTTTTTATCGCAAATGTTCGAGATATTGCTAACAATAAGCTATTATTAAAAGGATCCTTGGATAAAATAAGAATCAATTTAAGCAAAGCTAAAGAGTACTTACTGCAAGAGAAAGATATCCTAATTGCAAGAAGTGCTAGTCCTGGAGAAATTTCCTTAGTACTAGGAGATTTAGAAAAAGTAATCTACTCAGGATTTAGTATTCGGTACAGACTAAATAACCCTAACAATTATTTATATATATTTCACATTATGCAAGGGCTGAAAAAGAATCTACAAAATTATTCAATAGGAACGACCCTGCAAAGTGTTAATCAAGAGACCCTAAAAAATATGGAGTTTGTTTTGCCTCCAGCTAAAATTTTAGAAGAATTTAATAAAATTAGCGAACAGATTTTAGACAAAATTCTTAATAATTTAATACAAAATAAGGATTTATCACAAATTCGCGATTTCCTTTTGCCTAGGTTGATGTCGGGAAAAATAATGGTCGAGGTGAATTGATGGATTCGATTTTAAGAACATTTTTTAAGACAGCAATTGAAGGGAGGAAAGATATCGCCTTTCAAGATGTCGTCGATTCCATATATTCTAAGAGATTTGGCTCTCAGTTTACGTCAGTAAAGCAAAAGAGGGATAAGGGCTGTGATGGCATCGTGGAAAACAAGAAGGTTCTTGCTGTTTATGCTCCTGAAAAGGCTAACTTGAAGAATTTTAAGAAAAAAGTAGATGTGGATTTCGGAAAGTATAGCGATAATTGGAGCGCTACTCATTCTGAGTGGGAGTATGTTTATAACGGCGAATTTACTGCACAAATGATTCAGCATCTTGATTCCTTAAAACAGGACTGCTGTAAGGTCGATATCAATGCTCTACTTGACATGATTGATGATTTGCCACATTTTAGAAGGCGGGAGTTAGCTGTGGAATTATCCATCAACGAGCAATTCATAATCAATGATGTTCTCAAGGCAGTTGTAGAAGATTTGTTCAAGTTGTCTGAGCAATGCATTGAAGGATCTAAACCGCATAAATCTCCTCCGTATATTGAAGACAAGATAAGGCTTAATTATGATGAGAAAGACGTAGGAGATGCCTTAAAAGAATACGAATCTGTCGTTGAACATTTCGGAGAACTAAAGGATATCCTGAAGTTCTATCAGGATTTTGAAGTTGGTGCGCTCAAGACAAAGCTTATTGAATGTTATGGAAAACTTTCGGGTAATTTTAAGCAGCGTTTAGTGGTTCTTATAGAGCAGTTTGCTGAACGGAACAAAAATGATGATTATTACGTCTTTTTTGTCCGGGTTGTTTTAATATACTTTTTTGAAAGTTGTGTAATTGGCAAACGGCCAGAGAGCGAAAAATGATTATTCCACACCCCGAAAGTGATATGTCTTTGAATCTGATGGTTGTATCTTCGGATATATTAAGCACTCTTAAGAGCAAGAATGATTATGTGCTGATCGATAATGTCCTTAAGGAATTCATAAATAAGGATAATAGAAGAACACCGGATATGTTTTTTAATGCGATCACATATCTATTTTCGCTAGGCATAATTAAAGAGCAAAATTACAAGGTGAGGGTTATAAATGGTGATACTTAAGCGAATCTTTGCTGAAACTGGTCTGTTTGATGAAGTTGCATTTGGTATGGGTTTCAACTTAATCAAAGGTGTTTATACCAAGTCACCCGATGAGCGTAGCGAACTTAACGGAATTGGTAAATCTACTTTGGTTAGACTTATTGATTTTGCCCTTCTTTCGCAAGAGGGCCAAAACTATTTTGATATAGCACGTCATGATTTTTTAAAAGGGCATTCTGTGACGTTGGAATTTGAGGATGATGGTATCACCTATCTGGTGAAGAGAGAATTTGTAGAACCAGGAAAAGCCAGATTTGGTAAGTCTATGGATTCTATGGAAGAATACTCGGTTGTTGATTTGAGAATTGTTTTTGGTAATATCTTTTTTGGCAAGGATGATTATAGGGGTGTTTTCGAAAACAATTGGTTTAGGAGCTTGATTAAATTTTTTGTTAAAGACGATATTAATCATCATGAGAGAAAGGATCCATTAAAGTTTATCAGCACTCATAAAAGTAATTTTGAAACATATGTCTATAATCTTTTCCTTTTAGGACTCCCTAATAAGTCGGTTTATGATTATTCCGTGATTAAGGAAGAGATTGATGCTTTAACGAAGATGAGGACGCGTGCAAATAAGCGCATAAAAGAGGAGACGGGAAAGAAAATTGGCGAACTTAACTCAGAAATTAACTTGCTTGATAAAAAAATTGGTTCGTTTCAGGAGTCTTTGGACAAATTTGAATTTTTGAGTTCCTACGAAGATGTTGAGAAAGAGCTGATAAATATTTCTTCCCAGATTTCTCTATTGCTTAATCAGCTTACACCTATCGAAAAGAGACTGAACGACTACAGGAAGAGCTATGAGTATGAGATTGAGATTGATACAAAGAAGATTTCCAAGATTTATTCTGAAGTACAGGTTGTATTCGGGGACGTAGTAAAGAAACAGCTTGATGATGTGGTATCTTTCAGAAAAAAGATAGCTGAGAATAGAAAAAAGTTTTTGGCAAATAAGGAAATAGAGCTTTCGGCAAAAATTGAGGATTTGAAGAAAAAAATTTCTGCTTTTGAAAAAAAGAGGTCTTCTCTTTATAAAATTTTAGATGAAAAGAAAGCTTTGGATAGCATTAAAAATACATATCAATTGATGATCGAAGAAAAAGCTAAGCGAGAAAATATTGTCAGTTTAATCGAGAGCGTAAGGAAGATCGAGGATGACTTGTTTATCCAGAACAAGCTCAGAGGTGAGGTTGTTTCAGATATAGCTAGAGAGTTGAATGCTGTCCAGAAACAGATTGAATCCATAAGGTCAATATTCTTGGACATAGTGAGCGAATCCATTCATATCGGAAGCGCAGAAGCTGCTGTTTTTGATATCCGTCCTGCACCAGATATGAAGTCTCCTGTTAAAATAGATATTGAAATACCTAAGAGTGATGCCTTAGGAAAACAAAGGTTAAAGGTATTGACCTATGATTTGACCGTTTTTTTTAATCTCATTGAGCAACAGAGAGTTTTACCTCATTTTTTAGTTCATGACGGTGTTTTTCACGGAATTGACATTAAGACGGTTGTTAGGGTATTAAATCGCATTAATTCTATGTTCTTACAGAAGCATAATTTTCAATACATTATCACTGCTAATGAAAAAGAGTTGGAGATTCCGGAAGATAAAAAAAATGTGTACGGGGAATATGCCTTCGATTTAGATAAAGCAACGATTGCCATATATAAAGACATTCCCAAGGACATGATTTTTAAGAAGGAATACGCTTAAAATGCCAAAAGCGATAGTTGAATCCGAAGTTGAACAAGTTGCTTTAGATATTCTTTCCGAGCTTAATTATAAGATTATCTACGGTCCTGATATTGCTCCGGATGGGCCTAAACCGGAAAGGCAAAGTTATACCGATGTTATTCTCATTGACAGGCTCCGCAAAGCGATAGACCGATTTAATCCTGATATTCCTGCAGAGGCAAAAGACGAGGCATTAAAGCGCATACTACGCACTGAAAGCCAGGATCTTGTTGTTAATAACCATCGTTTTCATAAGATGCTTGTTGATGGCGTAGATGTGGAGTATCGAAAAGATGGTCAGATTACCGGAGATAAAATTTGGCTCTTCGATTTTGATAAGGTAAATGAAAATGAATTTTTCGCAGTTAATCAATTTACGGTTATTGAAAATAATATCAATCGCCGGCCGGATATCGTTATCTTCGTAAATGGGTTACCGCTTGCCGTAATTGAATTAAAGAATCCTGCTGATGAAAATGCCACAATCCTGATTGCGTTTAAGCAGTTTCAAACCTATAAGCTGCAAATCCCATCAATTTTTAATTTCAATGAGATTTTAGTAGCCAGTGACGGCTTTGACGCAAGGGCCGGCACGATTACTTCTGATTGGGAACGTTTCCTGCCCTGGAAGACCATTGACGGAAAAGAAAAAGCTTCAAAGGCAACACCTCAGATTGAAGTGCTCCTGAAGGGCATGTTTAATAAAAAAGTTTTTCTTGATCTTGTCCGGCATTTCGTTGTTTTTGAAGAGAAAAGTAAGAAAATTGCAGCCTATCATCAGTATCATGCGGTTAACAAAGCTATTGAAGCGACACTTAAGGCATCAAGCGCCAGAGGCAATAAGCGCTGCGGTGTGGTTTGGCACACGCAGGGTTCGGGTAAAAGCCTGATCATGGCTTTCTATTCTGGTAAATTAGTTTTATCTTTAGATAATCCAACGATAGTTGTCCTCACTGATCGTAACGACCTTGACGACCAGCTTTTTGGCACGTTCTCGCGATGCAATGAATTATTGCGTCAGGCTCCGGCGCAGGCAGGTTCTCGTGAAAATTTGCGAGACTACCTTAAAGTTTCATCCGGAGGTATTGTTTTTACTACTATCCAGAAGTTCTTTCCCGAAGAGAAGGGTGATACCTATCCGCTTCTTTCAGAACGCAGAAACATTATTGTTATTGCCGATGAGGCGCACCGCAGTCAGTATGATTTTATTGACGGTTTCGCAAAGCATATGCGCGACGCGCTGCCGAATGCTTCGTTTATTGGTTTTACCGGCACTCCTATTGAAAGGCACGACCGCAATACCATCGCGGTCTTTGGCGACTATATCGATATCTACGATATTGAGCAGGCAGTAAATGATGGCGCGACTGTGCGTATTTACTATGAGAGCCGGCTTGCGCAGCTTGAATTAAAAGCTGATGAAAGACCGAGGATTGACCCTGAGTTTGAAGAGGCTACGGAAGGCGAAGAAGTCCAGAAAAAAGAAAAACTCAAAACTAAATGGGCGCGGATGGAAGCGATTGTTGGCAGCGAAAAGCGCATCAAGCAGATAGCTAAAGATATTGTTAATCATTTTGAGGAACGCCTCAAGGTTCTTGAAGGCAAAGCGATGATTGTTTGCATGAGCCGGCGCATTGCTATTGAACTCCATAATGAAATTATAAAGCTAAAGCCGGAATGGTATCACAGAGATGATGACGAAGGTTTCTTAAAGGTAGTTATGACTGGCTCTCCCAGCGATCCTGTAGAGTGGCAGGAGCATATTCGGAATAAAGAAAAACGCCGTAAAATTGGCGATCGGATGAAAGATTCAAATGATTCTCTGAAATTAGCTATTGTGAGAGATATGTGGCTTACGGGTTTTGATGTGCCATCGCTGCACACAATGTATATTGATAAACCGATGCGCGGACACGGTCTTATGCAGGCAATCGCGCGGGTGAACCGCGTATTTAAAGATAAACCCGGCGGCCTTATAGTGGATTATTTAGGAATTGCAGATGATTTAAAGCGCGCGCTTTCTGAATATACTGAAAGCGGCGGTAAGGGTAAGCCCACATTCAATCAGGAAGAAGCTGTTGCTCTAATGCTTGAAAAATATGAAGTCGTTTGTGGGATGTTTGATAAGTTTGATTATAAAAAATTCTTCCCCGCTTCTGTTATGGATAAAATGGCGATAATTATTCTCGCGCAGGAACATATTCTGAAACAGAAAGACGGAAAAGATCGATTCTTGGCTTATGTTACACAGCTTTCTCAGGCTTTTGCTCTCTCTGTGCCACATAAAGAGGCGCTTAAGATTCGCGATGATGTGGGATTTTTTCAAGCGGTGCGGGCGCGGCTGGCTAAATACGAAACTGGCGCAGGCAAGACCGAAGACCAGCTTGATTCGGCAATAAAGCAGATTATTTCTAAAGTGGTTGCTTCTGGCAGGGTAATTGATATCTTTGAGGCGGCAGGCCTAAAGAAGCCGGATATTTCTATTCTTTCGGATGAATTTTTAGCAGAAATTAAAGGTATGCCGCATAAGAACCTTGCCTTTGAGTTATTGAAGAAACTTTTGAATGATGAAATTAAAGTACGTGCGCGTAAAAATTTGATTCAAGGTAGGTCTTTTGCTGATATGCTTGAAAAAGCCATCCGCAAATATCAAAATAAGGCAATTGAGGCAGCTAAGGTTATTGAGGAGCTTATTGAACTTGCCAGGAAAATGCGCGAAGAGAGTAAGCGCAGCGATGATTTGGGGTTGTCTGAAGACGAGATTGCTTTTTATGATGCTCTGGAGGTTAATGATAGCGCGGTCAAGGTGCTGGGTGATGAAGCCTTAAAGATGATTGCCCGGGAGTTAGTTCAGGCAGTGCGTAATAACGTTACAATTGATTGGACTCTTAAAGAAAGTATTCAGGCAAAATTGCGTGTTATGATTAAGCGAGTTTTACGTAAGCATGGATATCCTCCGGACAAAGAGAAAAAGGCGACAGAGACGGTATTGGAGCAGGCAAAATTAATCTGTAAGGATTTAGCTGAAAATTCTTTGTATGTTGATGAAGTTTTGGCTGAAATTGAAGAAGGTTTAAAATATAAAGAATATCTGCCGGTGTATTCTCTGGCTGTTGCCTGCGGCAAATTTGGTGAAGGCACTGATGCTTCTCCTAAAGGTTGGATGAAGGTAAATTTAGGGAGAGAATTTGATGAAAATTGGTTTATCTGCCAGGTTTTTGGCTACTCTATGCAGCCTAGGATTCCTGACCGGAGTTGGTGTGTATTTAGAAAATACCAAGGTGGTACACGCCAAGATCTAATTATTTTAGCACAGCACAGGGGAATTTCCGATCCCGATACAGGCGGCGCCTATTCGGTTAAGAAATATACAAGCAAGAAAAAGGAAGAAGGAGCTGAACCCTGGCAGCATGTGGGAATAACTCTAGAGCCATTGAATAAAGATTACCCTCCGATAATTATAACCGAAGATACCGCGGAAGATTTTAAGATCATAGCCGAATTTATAACAGTAGTGCCATAAAGATAGTAGATAGTTCTATTTATTAAAGGTGTCCCTTTTAGGAACGTCCCCTTAGTGCTGAAGAAAAAGATTATTCTAAGTTTTACAGCAGACAGATAGCGAGAGAAACTTTAAAAATGTCCGGTGATATCATTTATCGTCATTATACTGTTGCATTTATTGATGTTTTAGGGCAGAAAGAATCATTCAGCAATTTTGATGCCGCTTCTTTAAAGGATAATGATCCAAGGTTAATCGAAATCCATAAGCAAACAGCTTTATTTGTTGAGAATCTAAGGAGTTGGTTTGAAGATTTCTTTAAAGCTGTTACAGAAGAAACTAAGCTTGCTTCTCAAGTTCCAGAAGCCAAAAGAGGACAATTTAAGGAAATGGTAAAAAGCGAAATTAAAACTTATAGATTTTCCGATTCCATACTTGCATTTACGTCCCTTCAGACAGAGAAATATCACTCAATAGCAATTAATAGCGTTTATGGAATATTAATGGCAAGCGGAGTAATGATGGTTTTATCCTTAGCGATAAGAAAAAGTTTTAGGGCTGCCATAGAAGTTGGAATTGGAACTGATTTATCTAATGGGGAAATATATGGTCCTGTATCTTATAAGGTATACGAATTGGAAAATAAGATAGCTCAATATCCCCGCATAGTAATTGGTGATGAGCTTTGTAGCTATTTATTTTCTCTGTCTAAAGAAATAAGGCAATTTCCTGAACAACAAGATGAAGATATTAAGTTATGCAAGATTTTAGCTGATAAGTGTTTAAAAATGATTATCAGAGATTTAGATGGACAAACCATCCTTGATTACTTAGGTGATACTTTCAAAGATTGTTTAGGCGGTGGTTTTCATCATCCTGATGGATCTATTTCAGAAGAGCAATTGTTAGGTCGAGCCTTTAAATTTATAGAGGAAGAATATGATAAAAGAAAGAGAATGCAAAATAATAAATTAGCATTAAGGTATTATTTACTTTACAATTATTTTAAAGCAAGAATACAGAAGCAAAATTAGTTTGAATAAGAGGAATTAATAGTGGAAGAGTAGAAAAGATAAGTATCGAAATAGAAGAACGATAAATTTTCTGTTGGTTTTTGCTTTTTTTAAGGTTTCAAATTGAAACCTCAAGATTTAATTTCTAAAGATAGATATGATGTCCTAGAATTACCAGAAAATAGGTGATATTTGGCTCGCTTGAGCATTAGGCAAAAATCGGTTTGCTTTCTCATAGTTTTTTCTTTTCTGTCTTTTATTTTCTCGCCTTTATCCGCCCAGGAAAACTTTTTACCCGCTCAAGTAAGAGATATTTCAGACCGCGCCTATGAACCGGCAATAATCGGGCTTTTGGATGGATCTAAAGAGTCTATTGTTATTTCTATGTATAACATCAGCCTGGGCGCGAAGGAAAGGAATCCGATAGCGTTCCTTCTTCAGGATTTAATCGAGGCGCGCCAACGCGGCGTCGAAGTTACGATTTACCTAAACACCAATTTCCGGGAAATTGACAAAGAACCGCATCAACTTATTAATACCCCTTTCTTTAAGAAATTAGTCGATGCCGGATGTATTTTCCATCTTTTACCTTCGCGTATCCGCCTTCATGACAAACTTATTATAGTGGATGGCCGCTTCGTGGTTGAAGGAAGCACAAACTGGTCTATCTCTGCCCTGAAGAGCAACCGCGAATCCGCCACACTGATCGACTCACCTGAGCTTGCTAAAATAAAGTTATTGCGGCTTAAGATGATACCGTTAATCATCAAGCCAAAAGAAAAAGAAGTCCATCGGGCATTATATTTGGAAAACCTGCCCGACAACATAGCTGCCCCTAAGATTTTTCTCCTTGATCGACGATATTTTTCTAAAATGTTTACCGGTCAGGATTCCCGTAGCATGGATCTTTATCTATTGCTTCTGGCTCATAGCCAGGTTGTGGGTAAATCAGGTTTTTTTGTCGATTTGGAGAGTATGGCGCTTAGTTTGAATATGCCTGTTTCTTGGCTTGATTTTGGCCTTAGGCGCCAGGTTATCAGGAGCCTTAAAAAATTAATGGATAATTATGGCCTGGTACGCGTTGAATTTTTCCATAGCAAGGATGCCTGGGTTGAACTTATAAATTTTCCCCAAGAGGCCTTTAGCATAAATTCTAAACTTATCACCGATCAAAAAATCTCTCCTCGCTTGAAATTCCTGCTTATGATAAAATCCTTGCTTGAATCCCAGGGGGAAGATTTGTATTCCAGATCCAAACAGGAGCTTGCCAGGCGTTTCCATATTCATCCTTGGACTATGGGTGAAGCCTTTAAAGAACTAAAACAATACGAAAAAGAAAATAACAATAACGTGTAGAGGGAGGAGAACAAAATATGAAGAAAGAAGTAATTGTGCAGCTAAACAAAACGTTTGAAGATTCAGCCTATACCCAGAACGGCGTTGAATACTGGATGGCGCGGGATATACAGAAGTTATTAGATTATACCGAATGGCGTAATTTCCTGCTAGTTATCGATAAAGCGAAGATTGCATGCATGAAATCAGGCCAGGCTATTGCGGATCATTTTGTTGACGTTAACAAAATGATACCCATGCCGAAGGGGGCTGAGTGGGGTATATAATATTTCGAATGCTAAATAGCCAGCTCATTTTTCGCCTCCTTGAATCTTTTCTTGAAATTTACAAGCCCTCGTAACTGTTCTTTTAGCTATGTTTAAACTCTTGGCTATCTCTTTACAAGGTATGCCAAGTAAGCGTAATTCTGTTATCTTTTTAGATAATTTTTGATATAATGGGGTGCGTTGGAGAGGTTGAATTATAATTTTTACTTGGATTTCAGATGCGGTTCGAATTGGTTGCAGCCGTGTCCGCCAGTTTAAATTCATATGCGAGGGTAATGATGAAAGAGCGGATCAGGCAGTTATTTACTATTATTGACCGTAAGGACGCGCAAGGGTTCTCTTCATTCTTTACCGATGATGCTGCTTTTCGCTTTGCTAACGCGCCTTGTGTTTGCGGTAAGGATAATATCCGTAAAGCGGTAAGCGATTTCTTTATTAAAATAAAAGGGCTGCGCCACCATATCACGGATGTATGGGAATTCGAAAATGTTTTGATCTGCGAAGGGGAAGTAATTTATACCCGCCTGGATGATAAAACAGTAACAGTCCCGTTTGTGGATATTTTTCGTACGGAGAAAGATTTAATCGCGGATTACAGGATTTATATCGATATTACGCCGCTATTTGCGTGAAATTTTTAAAAGAGGGGGAACAGGGATGCGTTATATCTTTATTATTTGCTTTTTGGTTTTGTTATCCTTTCTACCGGTTGGCGCAGTTAATCTCTCAGCCGAAAATGCCCTGTTTTCTTTGACCAAAGATGTGAATTACGATGTTACTGTTCAGCTTTCCGATGGGATATTATCAAAGATAAAGAATATTTATGTTGTGGGGACAGTTGAAATAAAGGATAAGGCATTCCTCGTGGCCGAATTGCAAAACGATGTTAAGCGGGCAGTTTGCCTTATTGCCTTAGACAGCATTAAGACAATCGTGCCAAGTAATTCATCGCAGGAATCGCTTGTTTCCGAGGCTTCGCTTAAGTGATATTTTTATTATAATTTTGTAGATTTTGGAGAGGTGGCAGAGTGGTCGAATGCGCGCGCTTGGAGAGCGCGTGACTCGCAAGGGTCCCAGGGTTCGAATCCCTGCCTCTCCGCCAGTATATTTGGAGGTAAATGATGAAAAAATATTCAGCTTCAGTTGCATGTCTATTTTTTTGTCATGATAACGGCATAGATACAAATATGTTTCCTATGGGTATTTCCCGGTTTAAATAAAATGATTAAAAAGTTATCATTCTTGGATAAGTTCCTTACGTTGTGGATTTTTCTTGCCATGGCATTGGGTGTGGGTTGGGGGTATCTTCATCCGCAAATTGTAAATTTCTGGAATAAATTCCAGGTAGGCCCGGCCAATATCCCGATTGCCATCGGGCTTATCCTTATGATGTATCCGCCGTTGGCTAAAGTCAAGTACGAGGAGCTGGGAGATGTTTTCCGGAATACTAAAGTCCTGGGCCTCTCGTTGGCGCAGAATTGGATTATCGGCCC
>JAHFFR010000024.1 GCA_023247825.1 Candidatus Omnitrophota bacterium | reverse complement strand
ATTTATTGAGAAAAACATTGATTCGTTCGACGCGGTTATTATCGAGGATTATGGCAAAGGGGTAATTAACATAGCCTTTCTTCAAAAACTTATTTCTCTTGCCCGGTTTAAGAAAAAAATCATTACCGTTGACCCTAAAGAAGAAAATTTCCGGTATTATCGCGCAGTAACCTCGATTACTCCTAACCGCAAGGAGCTGGAGAATGCCGTGAGAAACCTTAAAGTTCAGGATACAGCCAACCGCTTTAAAATAAATACCGATAAATTATTTACGGATGGGGATGTGGATAAAGCCAGCCGCGAAATTTTAGAATACCTCAACTTGGATTCTATCCTGGTTACTTTAGGCGAACAGGGGATGAAGTTGTTGGAAAGAAACGGCCGCCTGACGCATATCCCGACGCAGGCTCAGGAGGTCTTCGATGTTTCAGGGGCAGGGGATACGGTAATCAGCGCTTTTACCTTGGCTCTTTGCGCCGGAGCTTCAAAATTAGAAGCAGCGCATATTGCTAATTTTGCCGCAGGCATTGTTGTCGGTAAGTTAGGGACGGCAGTTACTGATCCTAAGGAACTTTTAGCGAGGATTAAATAAATGGATGTAATCGGGGTTATACCGGCCAGATATTCATCAACCAGGCTTGCGGGCAAAGTACTTGCGGACATCATGGGCAAGCCCATGCTGCAGCATGTCTGGGAACGCGCCAAGCAATCCCGCATGCTGGATGATTTAATTATTGCCTGCGATAATGAAATTGTCTTTAAGGCGGCAAATAAATTCAGGGCCAAAGCTGTGATGACTTCTAAGGAGCATACCTGCGGCACAGACAGGATTAGCGAGGTAGTCAATCCTTTGGATGTAAAGGTTATTATCAATATTCAGGCCGATGAGCCGTTAATCCACCCGATGATGATCGACAGCGTTGCCAGGGCATTGTTGGAAGACGCCTCTGTTAATATGGTGACGATTATGAAGAAGATTGAGGATTCAATGCAGGTATTTGACCCTAACGTTGTGAAGGTGGTGGTAGATAAAAATAATTTTGCCCTGTATTTTTCGCGCGCTCCTATCCCGTTTCTTGCGCCGAATGCCGAGATTGACCAGGTAACTTATTATAAACATATCGGCCTTTACGGTTACACCAAGGATTTTCTTTTTACTTATAAGAACCTGCCTGTTTCTAATCTTGAGAAGACGGAAAAATTAGAGCAATTGCGCGTTTTGAGCGAAGGTTTTAAAATCAAGGTAATTGAGACCGTGTTTGATACCCTGGGAGTGGATACTCCGCAGGATTTAGAAAAAGTAAAGAAGCTGCTACAAAAGGGGATAAGCTAAATGCATCAGGTCAAGGTAAAAAACATAAAATTCGGAGATAAATATCCGCTTGTTCTTATTGCCGGGCCATGCGTGATTGAATCGGGGAGTTCCTGTTTGGCAGCTGCCAAACAGATTAAGGATATCGCGGCAGGCCAAGGCGTACCGTTTATATTTAAATCCAGTTTTGATAAGGCAAACCGGCTTTCATCCGCCTCTTATCGCGGCCCGGGCCTGAAAAAAGGGCTGGCGATTTTAAAAAAAATAAAACAACAGCTTAATGTCCCCATTTTAAGCGATGTGCATTGCGTAAAAGATATACCGGCGGCGAGCGTTGTATTGGATATTATCCAGATACCGGCATTTTTATGCCGTCAGACCGATATTGTATTGGCAGCAGCTAAATCAGGAAAAGCCGTGAATATCAAGAAGGGCCAGTTTCTTGCTCCCTGGGATATCCTGCCGATAATCAAGAAAGTTGAGTCTGCGGGCAATAAACAGATTTTAATTACGGAAAGAGGGGCAAGCTTTGGTTATAATAACCTGGTTACGGACCTGCGCAGTTTAAAAATTATGCGCGATTTTGGCTATCCGGTAATTTATGACGCCACGCACAGCGTGCAGCTTCCCGGAGGAAAAGGCGCCTGTTCCGGCGGCCAAAGCGAATTTGTCGCGGGGCTTTCCCGGGCAGCTGTTGCTTTTGGCTGCGATGGCTTATTTTTAGAGGTGCATAATGATCCGGAGAACGCGCCTTGCGACGGGCCCAATATGATTAATTTTAAGGAATTAGAGGATTTGCTAAGCCAAGTAAAAAAGATCAGGCAGGCATTATGAATCCCGCACCTTCTATGAATTCAACTATTGGAGCCGTACGATTTAATAAATTGAATAAGAAAGAAGGTGCGGGGTGAATATAAACGTGATTAAACGGGCAAAAGAAGTTTTAGATATCGAGGCTCAGGCAATAAAACTGCTTAAAAGCCGTTTAGGAAAAGATTTTATTAAGGCGGTAGAGTTAGTCCTTAAATGCAAAGGCAGGGTGGTAGTCAGCGGAATGGGGAAAACCGGGATTATCGCCCAGAAATTTTCCGCCACATTAGCTTCTACCGGTACCCCCAGTTTATTTCTGCATACCGCGGAGGCAATTCACGGAGATCTGGGTAAAGTTACCGGGGATGATGTCGTAATTATTCTTTCTAACAGCGGCCAAAGCGAGGAGATGAAGCAGCTCCTGCCGATACTTAAAAAGATAGGTTCGCCGATAATTTCTCTTACCGGAAATCCCAAATCAATTCTTGCTAAATACAGTGACGTAGTTTTAGACGTTTCAGTTAAAAAGGAGGCCTGCCCGTTAGGCCTGGCCCCTACTGCTTCAACTACCGCTTCGCTTGCTATGGCAGATGCTTTAGCTGTATGTTTACTGGAACGCAAAGGTTTTAAAGAAAAGGATTTTGCCTTTTTCCATCCCGGGGGGGCTTTAGGCCGGCGGCTGCTTTTAAGTGTCCAGGACATTATGCGCCGGGGCCAGGCTAATGCGATCGTAAATGAGAATAAAAAAGTTTCCCAGGTTTTATTTGCTATAACGGCCGCCCGGGCAGGCGCAGCAATAATTGTGGATAAAAGCGGCAGGCTAAAAGGAATTTTTACTGATGGAGATCTCCGGCGGCACTTAGAGAGCGATAAAAATTTAGGCGGCCGGTTGATTAAAGAAGTGATGACTAAGAACCCTACTGTAGTAAAAAAAGAGATGCTGGCTGCCGAGGCAATGCGGATATTACAGGCTAAAAAAATAGATGAAGTCCCGGTCGTCGATAAAAATATGCGCCCGCTGGGCTTATTGGATGTACAGGACCTGCTTAAGGCGGGATTGGTTTAAATATGGGTAATGAAATGGTTGGTGAAGAATTAAAGGCGCGTTTTAAGAAAATTAAACTGCTTCTTTTGGATGTAGACGGGGTTTTAACCGATGGTAGGATAATTTATGATTCCAGGGGGCGGGATTCAAAATTTTTTAATGTTCACGACGGTTTGGGCGTCTTTGTTTTACATAAATTCGGGATTAAAACAATCCTTATTACAGCTAAAAGCTCTAAAGCGATAAAACCGCGCGCGCGCGACATGCGCGTTGCTGAAATCTTCGCTGATATTTTTCCAAAAACCGCTGTTTTGGACAGGATTCTTAAAAAATATAATGTTTCGCAAGGCGAAATTTGTTTTATGGGGGATGACTTGGTGGATTTGGCGCTTATGCGAAAAGTCGGTCTGCCGGTGGCGGTCAGCAATGCGTCAGTTGAGATAAAAGAGTCGGCGGTTTATGTCACTAATCGCTCAGGGGGGCACGGAGCAGTCAGGGAAGTTGCGGAGTTAATTCTTAAGCTGCAGGATAAATGGAAAGATGTTTTAGATTTTTATGGAGCAACGAGAAAAACAGTTTTAGTTTTTGCGTTTTTATTTCTTGCCTGCGCTACTCTTTTAGCCGAAAACACAAAAGAAACAAAAGAATCCGCTCAGCAGATCGGGGATTTTTCTCTTTCCGGGTTTGGCGATAAAGGAATAAAATCGTGGGATTTGGCAGGGAAATCGGCCGATATTTATAACGAAGTGGTCAAGCTTAAAGAAGTAAAGGGTAACCATTACGCAGAGAAGGATAAGATTAATTTAACCGCGGATAATGGCGATTTCAATAAAAAGAGCGGAGTTGTGCATTTACAGGATAATGTGGTGATTACCACTTCAAGCGGCGCAAAACTTACTACTGATTCTCTTGATTGGGACCGCAAAGAGAAGATAGTCAGCACTTCGGATAAAGTTAATATTGCGCGCGCGGATATGAACCTTTCAGGCGAAGGCGCCAAGGGGCAGACCGCCTTAAAACAGGTTGTGCTGGAAAAAAATGTGCGCCTCGATATCGCGCCTTTGGATAAACAGAAAAATAGTAAAGAAAAAATCGCGATTACCTGCGATGGCCCGCTGGATGTGGATTATGAAAAAAATATTGCCATATTCAATAATAATGTTAAGGTGGAAAAATCAGATTTAACAATTTACAGCGATAAGATGCAGGTTTATTTTTCCCCCAAGAAAGATGAAGGTAAATCCGCCGGTGAAAGCCCGGTTATGTCAAGTTCCATTAATAAAATCGTAGCCCAGGGGAATGTGCGTATATTGCGCGGCGAGAATGTTTCTTACAGCCAGGAAGCAATTTATAACGCTTTAGATAAAAAGATGACTTTAACCGGCAAGCCCCAGATAATTATTTATCAGACGGAGAATTTGAATGCGGCTTTTGGAAACTAAAGGACTGGCTAAAACCTATGACGGACGCCAAGTGGTAAAAGGCGTTGATATAACGGTTAAGCGCGGGGAGATTGTCGGGCTGCTTGGGCCCAATGGCGCCGGTAAAACCACAACTTTTTACATGATTGTAGGTATTGTCCCGCCTAATAGCGGCACAATTGTCTTTGATAACCACGAGATTACCAATTTGCCGATTCATGAGCGCGCGCGTTTTGGCATAGGTTATCTTTCGCAGGAGGCATCGATATTCCGTAAGCTTACGGTCGAAGAAAATATAAACGCAATTCTAGAGACTTTGCCCCTGAGCCGGCCGCAGAGGAGATCCAGGCTTGTTTCTCTGCTCGAAGAATTAAATATCGCGCACTTGGCAAAAAATAAAGCATATACCCTAAGCGGCGGAGAGAGAAGGCGGCTTGAGATTACCCGGGCGCTGGTAACTAACCCTTCTTTCATACTTTTGGATGAGCCATTTAGCGGTATTGACCCGATAGTAGTCAATGAGGCCCAGGAGATAATCAAAGAATTAAAAGCAAAAGGCCTGGGGATTTTATTAACCGATCATAATGTGCGTGAAACTTTGGCCATAACCGACCGGGCGTATTTAATTTCAGGCGGAGAAATACTCATAGCAGGTACGGCGCATGAACTGATTAACCACCCGCAGGCGCGCCAGGTTTATTTGGGTGAGAAATTCAGGATGTAAGAAAGGGATCAAATGAAAACCGAAGTTAAAAAGCTGGATGGTTCGAAATGCGAAATTAATGTAGCTGTAAGCGGAGAGCTGGTTAAAAATAAATTTGAGGCGGTTTTTGCTCAAGTTGCAAAAGAGGCAAAGGTCCCGGGGTTTCGCCCGGGGAAAGCGCCGAGGGATGTTTTAGAGAAGCATTATGGGGCCGCTGTCCATGAGCAGGTTTTAAAAGAATTGGTCCCGGATGTCTATAATCAGGCGATTGACGCTGAAAAGCTTGATGTAATTGAATTGCCGCAGATAACCGATTGTAAACTTGACCGCTCTAACCTTTCCTTTAAAGCTATCGTAGAAGTAACCCCGGAAATTGCTGTTAAAAATTATAAGAATCAAAAAATAAATTTTAAAAAGGTTGAAGTATCCGTAGACGAGATAAAAAGGCAGATTGACTCTGTCAAGGAATCGCGAAAAGCCCAAGATTTAGATGATAAATTCTGCCGTTCTTTGGGTTATCCTAACTTGGCGGAATTTGAGAAAGCAGTAGAGAGGCAGATTTTTATTACAAAAGAAAACCAGGAGCGCTCGCGTATTGAGAATGAATTGATTGAAAGCATAATGAAAGGCGCGGAGTTTAAGGTGCCGCAAGGCTTGGTTGATAGGCAAACGCAGGATATGTTAAGGCAGGCAAAGATCGATTTGGCGATAAAAGGGGCGCCAAGGGATAAAATAGATGAGCAGGAGAAATTGCTTTTAGAGTCGATTACACCCGAAGCGAGAAAGCAGGTTAAGGTGTATTTAGTTTTATCCCAGATTGCAAAGAAAGAAAATATTGCTATAGATGATCATATGCCGCGCAAGGTAATGGAATTTTTGTTAAGAGAAGCGGATTGGCAGATAGAATAAGGAGGATATGATGGAGAAAAGAATGCAGACTTTGGTCCCCATGGTAATTGAACAGACTCCCCGCGGTTTTGAACGCGCTTATGATATTTATTCGCGCCTCTTAAAAGACCGTATTTTATTTATCGGCACTCCGGTTGATGATTATGTGGCAAACCTGGTAATTGCCCAGCTGCTTTTTATGCAGATGGAGGACAAGGATAAAGATATCAATGTCTATATTAATTCGCCGGGGGGCTCGGTTACCGCAGGGCTTGCTATATATGACACAATGCAGTTTGTAAAGTGCGATGTGGCAACTTATTGCGTGGGCCAGGCAGCCAGTATGGGGGCGTTGCTGCTAGCGGCAGGCACAAAAGGAAAGCGTTTTGTGCTTCCTAATTCACGCGTGATGATCCATCAGCCATGGGGCGGAGTGCAGGGGGCAGCAGCCGATATATCTATCCAAGCCAAAGAAATCTTGAAACTGCGCGACAGGATTAATGAAATACTGGCGCATCATACCGGCCAGAGCCTGGAAAAGATACAGAAGGATACTGATAGGGATTATTTTATGTCTGCCCAGGAATCCAAGGATTACGGTTTAATCGACGAGGTAATTTTACCGGAACGCAAGAAAAAATAAAACATAGGAGACAAGATGAAAAAGGAATATTTATTAACGCCGGGGCCAACTCCTCTGCCGCCTCAGGTAAGCCTTGCAATGGCTCAACCGATTATCCACCACCGCACACCGCAGTTTCAGGAGATTTTAAAAGAAGCAAGCCTGGGATTAAAATGGGTTTTTCAAACAGCTAACGACGTCTTTATTATTTCTTCTTCAGGAACCGGAGCGATGGAAGCAGCCGTGATGAATTTACTTTCTTATGGCGATACTGCTTTGGTTGTGCAAGGCGGTAAATTCGGAGAAAGATGGACGGAGATTGCCAAGGCTTATGGGATTACGCCGGAGATTATTGATGTGGAATGGGGGAAATCTGTCGCTCCTGAAGAAATAAGGAAAAGATTGAAAGCCAACCCGCAGATAAAAGCGGTGTTTACTACTTTATGCGAAACTTCAACCGGCGTGGATAATGATATTGCCTCAATCGCAAAAATAGTAAAAGAAACTTCTGCTGTTTTAGCGGTGGATGCCATAAGCGGCCTTGGCGCAGTAGATATAAAAACCGACGCTTGGGGGGTTGATGTGGTAGTGGCCGGATCGCAGAAAGGGTTAATGCTTCCTCCGGGGTTGGGTTTTATTTCAGTCAGCCCCAAGGCATGGAAACTGGTGGAGGCATCAAAATCCCCCCGTTATTATCTGGATTTAAGGAAAGCCAAAAAGGCCCTGGATAAAAATGATACACCGTTTACATCTTCGATTACTTTGATTATTGCTTTAAATGAAGCTTTAAAGATTATGCAGAAGGATGGGTTGGAATATATATTTAAGCGCCATAAGGCTATGGCGGAGGCGACCCGCGCCGCAATGAAAGCGCTTGGTTTGGAGTTATTCGCTCCGACTGCCGCCTCAGACGGGGTTACGGCAGCCAATGTCCCTGCCGGTATCGACGGTGAAAAGTTAGTTAAAACCATGCGCGATACTTATGGGGTAACAATCGCCGGCGGCCAGGATGAGTTAAAGGGCAAGGTTTTTCGCATTGCGCATATGGGTTTTATCGCCGAATCCGATATTATTACGGGCCTGGCATGCCTGGAAAAAGTGCTTACTCAGATGGGGTATAAATTTAATTTAGGCGCCGGAGTCAAGGCGGCCGAAGAAGTTTTCTTAAAATAAATAATGGGGAGAAATTAAAATGAACAAGGTCTTAGTCAGCGACGCATTAAGCCCGGAGGGCCTTAAGGTATTTAAAGATTCCAAAGAGCTTACTGTTGATGTGAAAACAGATTTAAAGCCCGATGCCTTAAAAGAAATAATCAAGGATTATGATGCTCTGGTTGTGCGCAGCGCAACTAAAGTGACAAAAGATGTAATCGCGGCGGCAAAAAAATTAAAAGTTATCGGCCGGGCCGGAGTTGGCCTTGATAATGTGGATTTGGAAGCAGCCACGCAAAAGGGGATTATCGTAATGAATACCCCGGGCGGAAATACCATTTCTACCGCCGAGCATACTTTTAGCATGATCCTGGCTTTATCCCGGAATATTCCGCAGGCAAATTCCTCGATGAAAAAAGGGGAATGGAAGCGTTCCAAATTTATGGGCGTAGAATTATATAATAAGGTTTTAGGCATTGTGGGGTTCGGCAGGATTGGTTCTGAAGTCGCAAAACGCGCCGGATCATTCGGCATGAAGGTTTTAGCTTATGATCCATTTTTATCCAAGCAGGTAGCTGAGAGCATTGGCGTTGAGATCGCCGAATTAAAGAAGGTCCTGGAGGAGTCTGATTATATTACCGTGCATACGCCTTTGACCAATGAAACCAGGCACATGATTTCTGAT
This sequence comes from Candidatus Omnitrophota bacterium, assembly GCA_023247825.1. Lineage (GTDB taxonomy): Bacteria > Omnitrophota > Gorgyraeia > Gygaellales > Profunditerraquicolaceae > UBA6249. Next base: position 12,220 of record JAHFFR010000024.1, on the reverse strand, counting down.
AAGGAATTCGGGATAATGAAAAAAGGCGTGCGTATCATAAATTGCGCCAGAGGCGGGATTATCGATGAGCCGGCTTTAGTTAAAGCAATAAAAGAAGGCAGGGTAGCGGGTGCCGCGATGGATGTTTTTGAAAGCGAGCCGCTTTGCGCCGAGAACGAACTTTTAAAATTAGATAATGTAATTACTACTCCTCATCTGGGCGCTTCCACCGAAGAAGCGCAGGTTAATGTAGCAATTGAGGTTGCCGAGATTGTGCGCGATGCACTCCTGGGCAGGGGAATCCGTAATGCCGCCAATTACCCGTGTTTAGAGGCAGAGGTTTGCAAGATTCTTAATCCTTATATTAATCTTGGGGAGAAAATGGGGATGTTTGCCGGCCAGCTGGTCGAGGGCAGGTTCGCCGAGGTAACTATAAGCTATAGCGGCCAAATTACTAAATATGATTTGGCCCCGGTAACCATGGCTTTGGTTAAAGGACTGCTTACTCCCATATTAAAAGAAACGGTTAATTTTGTTAATGGAATCTCATTGCTTAAGGAAAGAGGAATGAAACTGCTTGAGTCAAAATCCGCGCAGGAAGGTGAATTTGTCAATCTTATCCAGCTGGATATTAAAACAGACAAAGAAACCAAATCGATTTTTGGCACACTCTCCGGCAATAAACAGCCGCGTATTGTCAAGATCGATGACTATTACCTGGAGTTATATCCGGTCGGAGAAATGATTTTTATACGCAACCTTGATAAGCCTGGCTTAATCGGTAACCTAGGGACGCTTATGGGCAAGAACGGCATAAATATCGCCGCGATGGCTTTAGGCCGCAATAAACCGGGAGATAAGGCGATTAGCGTATGGAGCGTAGATAATCAGGTAAGCCCGGAAGTTCAGGAAAAAATAAAAAAATTAGAAAATATTTTAACCGTAAAGGTGATAAAAATATGAGAAACATTAAAATCGCGCTGTTAGTTTCCGGTTTTCTGCTTTTGGCGGCAAATATCCTGTATGCAAAAGATATAACCGTTATTTATACCGGACAGACCCACGCCATGCTTTATACCTGTAGTTGCCCCATCCAGCAGGATGGCGGGGTTGCGCGCCGGGCAACGTTGATAAAGGAATTAAGAAAAGCCGATCCAGGACTTTTACTTTTGGATTGCGGCGCTTTTACCGCCGGCGGCCAGATGGACGAGTATACTTCAGGCCCTCAGTTAGATACCAGCCGGGCACAGGTTAATTTTAAGGCTATGGAGCTTATGCGATATGACGCTGTAAGTATCAGCCCCGATGAGTTTAATTTTGGCAAAGAATTTTTCTTAGGGAATGCCAGAAAAACCAGCCCCGCTTTTTTAAGCGCTAATCTGGAATCAGATAAAGTTGTTCCGTATATAATTAAGGACGCAGGGGGGGGTAAGGTTGGCATAATCGGCTTAACCGGTCTATCCGCCAATCAAAAAGCAGAGGGCCTTAAGATAAATGAGCCTAAAAAAATCGGAGAGTTAATCAGCGCTCTAAAGAAAAAAGGCGCCGGGATAATTATTCTTTTAAGCACCCTGGGCGAGAAAGAAGACCTGAAGCTAATCTCCGAAGTTAAAGGCATTGATATACTTTTTATCGGCCAAAATCCCCTGAAAAATGAACCGCTGGCTAAAGTTGATTCTACTTTTATGCTTCGGCCGAGCTGGCAGGGGCGTAAATTAGGAAAATTAATTTTGGAAACCAAAGATGGCAAGCTTATAAATTGTAAGGCTGAAGAAATCAGGCTTTCGGATCAAATTGCCGATGACCCTGATATATTATCAATTCTTCCCCGTTGTTATTCAAATGCCAATTGCAAGAAGGAAGGCCTTATCGGCAGTTGCAAGGATCCGGGAGATTTAAATGCGCAGTGCGTATTCCTTAAGCCGAATAAAATAAGCTTACGCGTAATCAGCGTAAAAGATTGCGCTGTGTGTAATGCGGAGCCGGTTATAAATTCATTGAAAAAGAAATTCCCCGGGATAGCCGCGCAATATCTTTACTATCCTGATCCTGCCGCGCAGAAACTGATTAAGGATTTATCGGTCCCGGGGCTGCCTGTTTATCTTCTTGGCAAGGAGGTTGAAAAAGAGGATAATTTTCCCGCTGTTAAGGATGATTTTCAGGCCGCAGGAGATTTCTACCTGTTGAAGCCCCAGTTAAGCGGCTGGTCTTATTTCTTAAATAGAAAGAAAAAAGAAGGCAGGCTGGATTTGTTTTTCAGTATATTTGAAAAAGATGCCGATAAGCTCCTGAGCGTGATAGGGGAGTTTAAGCCGAATTTACATTTTTTGGCGATAGAAAAGGGCCAAGGTTTTGATGCCAAGAATGGTGCCCCGGAGATAGAGGAGTATTTACGCGGGGTATGCATGCAGAAATACTATCCTAAAGAATTCTTAGGCTATTTAACCTGCCGCTCTAAAAATATCAATAGTTCTTATTGGGATGATTGCATAAGCGGAGTTGACCTGTCTAAAATTAAAAGCTGCGCAAGAGGGGCCCAGGGCGCAGAGCTGCTTAAGGAAAATATCAGCTTAAATAAGGAGCTTCAGATTATGTTCGGCCCGGCTTATCTTTTAAATAACCAGGAAATTTTTTCCTCCCGGGGAGCTCCGGATAAAGAGGAGCTTAGAAAAATAATAAAGAGGTGAATATGGCGCACAAACCAGTGATTTACTTGTTGGATGTAACTAACCGTGACGGGGTGCAAACTTCGCGTATTTGTTTATCTAAGCTGCAAAAAACCATGATTAACTGGTACCTTGATCAGATGGGCGTATATCAATCGGAGTTTGGTTTTCCGCTTACCCGCCACGAGACAAATTATTTGAATGCCAATCTTGAATTAGCTAAATTGGGGGGTTTTTCCAGGATCAGGCTAAGCGGCTGGCTGCGCGCGACAAAGGAGGATGTGCTAGCTGCTTTTAAACTTGTGCCGCATTTAAAATACCTTAATCTTTCTATCTCAACCAGCGACCAGATGATTGTCCATAAATTTAAAGGCAAGCTCGATCATGAATCAATAATCAAAGAGATGGAGGACGCGGTTAGGGAGGCCGCCAAATTAGGGGCGGAGTCTGTCGGCGTAAATGCCGAAGATGCCTCGCGCACGAATATAGATTACCTGATTAAATTTGCCCTTAAAGCAAAAGACTCAGGCGCAGGCAGGATCCGTTATTGCGATACCTTGGGATGCGATACGCCATTTAGTATTTACGAAAGGATAAAATTACTGGCCGAAGCAGTAAAGCTGCCCATTGAGGTGCATTGCCATAATGATTTAGGCCTGGTAGTAGCTAATTCTATCTCCGGCGCAAAGGCGGCAAGCGATGCCGGCGTAGATTCCTATATTAATACCTGCGTAAATGGGATGGGTGAGCGCGCGGGGAACGCGGACCTGGTTTCGGTAATCTTGGCAATTAAGCATGGGCAGGGAATGGCCGGTTATTGTTTAGATGAAAAAATTAATTTAAAAGTTGCCTGGAAGATTTGTAAATATGCTTCTTATGCTTTTGGGGTGCCTATTCCGATTAACCAGCCGGGAGTCGGGGCAAATGCCTTTGCCCATGAATCCGGGATCCATGCCGACGGCGCGTTAAAAGACAGGCGTAATTATGAGCTCTATGATTATGAAGAGCTTGGCCGCGGTGAGCCGGAGATAATTGAGACAGGCAGGAAGATTACCGCCGGAGAATATTCCGGGATTAAAGGTTTCCGCAATGTTTATGAAAAATTAGAAGTGGCTTTTAAAGATGATGCCGAGGCAACGCGGATACTTGAGCTGGTTAGGTATGCCAATGTCCATAATCAGAAGCCCCTGGTTGATGACGAATTAAACTTTATCGCTAAATACCCGGATATTGCGCATAAGATATTTACCATGACACCGTGAAGAGGAAAAGATGAATATAGTTTTAGTTGGTATGCAATGGGGGGATGAAGGAAAGGGTAAGGTAATTGATATCCTTTCTAAAAGAGCAGATTATATCGTGCGCTATCAGGGCGGTAATAATGCCGGCCATACCGTAGTCGTAGGCGATAAAGAGTATATATTCCATCTTATTCCCTCGGGAATTTTACATCCCGGGAAAATTTGCTGTATCGGTAATGGCGTAGTAATTGACCCTGAGGTGTTAAAGCGCGAGTTGGCTGATTTGCGTAAAAACAACATTGATTTTAGCGGGCGTTTTAAGATTTCAACTCTGGCGCACGTGATTATGCCGTATCATAAGAATTTAGATCAGCTGCGCGAGGCTAAAAGGAAAAATAAAATCGGCACTACCGGCAGGGGAATCGGCCCTTGTTATGCGGATAAGATCAACCGCTGCGGTATCCGCATGATCGATTTATTAAACCCCGGGGTGTTTAAGGATAAACTTAAGGATAATCTTAAAGAAAAAAATGAGATTTTTAAAAAAGTTTACGGCCACCCGGGTTTTAGTTTTCAAAAAATATACCGGCAATACCTTGATTACGGCAAATTATTCTCAAAGTTCGTTTGCGATACCGCCGTATTATTAAATAAGGCATGCGATGATAAATCAGATATATTATTGGAAGGGGCCCAGGGGACATTTCTGGATATTGACTTTGGAACATATCCTTTTGTTACTTCTTCTTCGGCGACCTCAGGCGGAGCTTGTATCGGTACGGGCATATCTCCGGTAAAAATCGATAAGGTTGTCGGAGTCTGCAAGGCCTATACTACCCGGGTTGGAGAAGGCCCGTTTCCGACGGAATTTGCAGAAGGTTTTGGCAATTTTATGCGCGATAGAGGGAATGAATTTGGCGCAACTACGGGCCGTCCGCGCAGATGCGGCTGGTTTGATGCGGTAATTGCCCGCCAGTCCGTAATGCTTAATGGTATTACGGAGCTTGCGATTATGAAAATGGATGTGTTGGACGGCTTGGATAAAGTAAAGATTTGTATTGCCTATAAGTATAAAGGTAGAGTAATCAAAGAATTTCCGCATGACTTTGAAGTATTAAGCAAGGCGGTTCCAATTTATAAAGAGATGGCAGGCTGGCCGAATCAGGATAATAACCCAAGCTCTTTTAAGCAGTTACATCCTAATGCCCGTGCCTATCTTTTAGAATTACAAAAGCTGCTTGGGGCGAATATAACCATGGTCTCTATAGGCTCTGCCAGGAAATCTACTATTTTTATCTAAGTGGTTGAGGATAAAACACTTGACTATAATTAACTGTTGTGTTATATTTAAAATTCAAATAGAGAGGGAGGGGCAAAATGAATAATAATTTTCTTAAAACCGCGTTAGCCTTGATTTTAACTTTTAGTTTAGCAGGATGTACTTTTGTTTTTCAAAAAGGCCGGCGCTCGGACTTGCAGAAAATCGATGAGTTAAGCGCGCAGCTTGATGAGCTTTCCCGTTCAAAAGCCCTGCTTGAGCAGAAACTGGGCGGTGAGATAAACGATAAGCAGGTAAAGCTTCAGATGATGGATAAGGGGCTGGTAATTACCGTCGTAGGCGATCTTTTATTCGATTCAGGGAAAACTAAAATCAGGCCGGAAGCCCATTCTTTGCTGGAGAAGGTCTCTTCGGTATTAAAAGATAATATGGCCAAGTTTAACGTGGGTATTGAGGGCCATACGGATAATGTTCCGATCAAGCATTCCGGTTGGAAAACCAATTGGGAGCTTTCAACTGCCCGCGCTTTAAGCGTATTGCATTATCTGGTAAATGATCAGGGATTATCTCCCGAACGTTTATCGGCGATTGGATATGGCGAATATAGCCCCGTGGCTTCTAATGAAACTAAAGATGGCCGTAAGCAGAACCGCAGAGTAGAAATAGTTATACTTCCCAACGTTACTAAAGTAAAGGGTGATTCAACAGGATCAAGCGGCTTAAAAGAGCCCGAGGAGAACCTTAAGTAAATATGAGTTTTAATCTAAACGACGCTTTGGGAAACCGGATAGCAGTAATCCTGGCGATATTCTCGGTAATATTCTTTTTCGGCACGCTTAGTTCCTGTAACAGCGCAATGCGCCAGAAGGCCAGAGGCGATAAAGAAATGGCCAGCCGCCTTGCTTTGGAAGAAAAAATGAGCAAGTTCTCGCAGGACAGGTCCTCTTTGGAGGAAAAAGCCAAGGCAAAGGAAAAAGAGGCCCAGGAATTAAAGGCCGAGCTTGAGAGCGCAAATAAATCCCTGATTCAGGAGCAGCTGATAAATCAAAGCTTAAAAGAAGAGTTAGGAAAGGTGGGGATTAAAAAAGTTCCGGAAGGTGATTTGAAGCAAGCAAAGGAAGACGGAAGCAAGCCTAAAAAATAAAATAAGGGGAGGCCAAAGAACGAGTTAACAAGTTCTGTAGTAAGGGGAGAAAATCCCCTTTTTTATTGGAGGTATGCGGGATGAAAAAAATAATAAAAAAATTAAAAGAAATACCAGCGAAAATTATCTCTAAGGCAGGCTCCAAAATAAAGATAAAAAATGGCCAGCCGCTTGGAAAAAAAATAAATAACCAGATCCCTAAAGAAATTCCCAGTTTCCATGAAACTGTCATCGCCAATACAAAATTTTCCCATTCAGAGAGCCCCTCTTTTACGCGCGCTATGCCGCAGGAATTGCCATCTTCATATGATCAGGATAAAATTATTTTGCAAGTTCGCGATCCGCACTGGCTGCATTCTTATTGGGAGTTAAGGGGGCAGACTATCGAAGGACTAAAGAGCAGGCTGGGGGATGATTTTTATCGCTCTAAAAAAGTTTTGAGAGTTTATGATGTCAGCAATATTATGTTTGACGGCTCTAATGCCAACAGGTTCTTTGATATTGTAATTGATGATTTTGCCACTAGCTGGTATATCGATACCGCAGGGCCGGGCCGCTCATGGTGCGTAGATTTAGGGCTCTTGTTGCCCGATGGCAGGTTTATTACTATTTTGCGCTCCAATGTCGTAGCTACTCCTTTAGACGGGCCTTCATGGGTTACTGATGAAGAATGGATGATCCCCGATGATATGTTCGCAAGGCTTTATGGGATGGGTTTTGGCCTGGGCAGAAGCTCAGCGGTAGGAAGAGCCTGGCAGGAACGCGTGAAACAGGGATTATTCAGCTCAGGAGGGGTATCTTCAAGCCCGGTAAAAAAGTTAGTTAAGGAAAGAAGTTTTTGGTTAAAAGTTGATTGTGAATTGATTGTTTACGGAGCAACAGAGCCTGACGCAAAAGTAACGGTGCAGGGGGCGCCGGTTAAATTAAGGCCGGACGGTACTTTTACCCTGCGCTATTATTTACCCGACGGAAAACAGGTAATTCCGGTTAAGGCAACTTCGGCGGATAAACTGGAAGAACTTACTATTACTCCAACCGTAATTCGAGAAACTAAATAATACCTATGCTTAAAGGATACCTTTGCTTGGTTTTACATGGCCATTTACCTTTTGTGCGCCATCCGGAACATGAAGATTTTCTGGAGGAAGACTGGCTTTATGAGGCAATTACCGAAACTTATGTTCCGTTAATTTCTGTTTTTGAAGGGCTTGTTCGTGACGGCATAGATTTTCGCATTACGATGACTTTAAGCCCTACGCTTATTTCTATGCTGGCTGACCCCTTGCTGCAAGAGCGTTACTTAAAGCATATAAATAAACTTATTGAATTATCGCAAAAAGAAATAGAAAGAACCAAGTGGCAGCAGGATTTTAAAAATCTGGCAATAATGTATTTTAACAGGTTTTCGCATGCGCGGGATACCTTTGTAAAATATAATTGCAATCTCGCATTTGCTTTTAAGAAATTCCAGGATTTAGGAAAACTTGAAATAATTACCTGCGGCGCTACGCACGGGTTCTTTCCGTTGATGGATGTTTGCCGGGATTCGGTGCGCGCACAGGTTAATGTGGCAGCCAATCACTATCAGGATATTTTCGGGCGCAGGCCTCAGGGCATCTGGCTGCCGGAATGCGGATATTGCCCCGGGCACGATAAAATAATAAAAGACGCGGGCATCCGTTACTTTTTTACCGATTCTCACGGTTTGCTTCACGGCACGCCCCGCCCCAAATACGGGGTGTTTGCTCCGGTTTATTGTAAGGGCACAGGAGTAGCCGCTTTTGGCCGTGATTTAGAATCTTCAAAACAGGTTTGGTCCTCTATCGAGGGATACCCCGGTGATTATAATTACCGGGAATTTTACCGGGATGTTGGTTTCGATTTAGAGTTCGATTATATTAAGCCCTATATCCATCCCGACGGGGTGCGCATTAACACGGGGATAAAATATTACCGTATTACCGGCACAAGTAACCATAAAGAGCCTTATGTCGCAGAGTGGGCTTCGTCGCGCGCGGCAGAGCACGCGGGTAATTTTATGTTTAACCGCCAGAAACAGGCATCCTATCTTAATGATTTAATGGGAAAGCCCCCCATTATTATCTCTCCTTATGATGCTGAGCTTTTCGGGCATTGGTGGTATGAAGGCCCTGCGTGGCTTGATTTCTTGTTTCGTAAAGTTGCCTGCGATCAGGATGAAATCCGCATGATTACTCCTTCTGAATATTTAAACCAGAATCTGCGTAATCAGGTAATTACCCCGTCATTATCCAGCTGGGGTTATAAAGGTTATTCGGAAATGTGGCTGCAGGGGTCAAATGACTGGATTTATCGCCACTTGCATGCAGCTTCAGAACGGATGAGCGAATTGGCAAGGAATAATCCAGGCGCCCAGGGGCTAGTTCGCCGGGCATTAAATCAGGCCCTGCGAGAATTATTGCTGGCGCAGAGTTCGGATTGGGCATTTATTTTAGGCACAGGGACACATACCAGTTATGCGATACGCCGCACTAAAGACCACCTCTTAAGATTTAGCAGGATTTATGAAGATGTTAAATCTAATAATATTGATGAGAATTGGCTTGCTGATATTGAATATAAAGACAATCTCTTCCCCAATATAGATTACCAGCTACATCGGTAGTATGCAGAATAATCCCAATATCCCCAGGCATGTAGCTTTTATTATGGACGGTAACGGCCGCTGGGCAAAGGAAAGAGGCTTGAGCCGGACTGCCGGCCACCGGGAGGGCGTCAAGAGGGTAAAGGAAATTATCCGCGGCGCAAGCCTCCTTGGCATCCAGATAGTAACCTTTTTTGCTTTTTCAACGGAGAACTGGAGCCGGCCGAAGAGCGAAGTAAATGTCTTGATGCGTTATCTGGATAATTTTTTGAGTAAAGAGATCAATCAGCTGCGAAAAAATAACATACGTTTTCTAGCAATCGGGCGGGCTGACCCCATACCTAAATACCTCCAGGCAAAGATTAAAAAAACACAGGAGGATACGGCGGATAACACGGGCCTGGTGGTTATTTTGGCCCTAAATTATGGAGGCAGGCAGGAGATCCTGGACGCTGCCAAAAAATTTGCCCGCGAGGCCCTGGCGGGAAAAATCAATCCGGAGATCCTGGACGAAGAAAAATTCAGGAGTTATTTTTACGCCGCGGATATCCCCGACCCGGATTTACTGATCCGCACAAGCAATGAAATGCGCATCAGTAACTTTCTGCTTTGGCAGCTTTCTTATACCGAGTTTTATTTTTCCCGTAAATTCTGGCCGGATTTTGGCATGGATGAGTTGAAAATTGCTATTGGCGAATACCAGAAAAGGGAAAGAAGGTTTGGAGGCATAAATGTTAATTAAAAGGATAATCAGCTCGGCGGTGCTTATTAGCATTATTTCGGCAGTAATCTTCTTTGATTGGTTATGCGGCTTAGTGGTCACCCTTTTTATTATCATAGGATTATATGAGTATTTCCTGATGCTTGAAAAAAAAGGAATTCATATTTATAAATATTTCGGTATTGGTTTGGGGGCAATTATTCCTTTGTCGATTATGTTCAGGTTTGAGCCGACTAAAAGTTGGGAGCTGCTTTTTATCGTGCTGGCTTTATTTTCTCTTATTCTTATGCAGTTTAAGCGCAGGGACAGCTCCGGGGTAATTGTGGATATTTCTACAATGCTCTTTGGCATACTTTATGTTTCCTGGTTTTTTAGCTTCCTTATAAAAATAAGGTATTTGCCCGGAGGTTTGGGCTTTCTGGCAGCCCTGTTATTAATTACTAAATTAGGGGACATCGGGGCGTTTTTAATCGGCAGTAAGTGGGGCAAACATCCATTAATTCCGCGTATCAGCCCGAAGAAAACAGTTGAGGGTTCCCTGGGGGGATTAGCCTTTAGTATCCTGGGGGCGGCAGCCAGCAAATCATTTTTACCTTTTGATAACTGGCAATTACTGTTGATTGCTATTGGTTTAAGCATATTGGGGCAATTAGGTGACCTTTCGGAATCCCTGCTTAAAAGGGATTGCCAGATTAAGGATTCGGGGAATGTATTCCCGGGTATGGGTGGAGTATTGGATGAAATTGACAGCCTGCTATTTTGCGCCCCGGTATTTTATTTTGTCTTAGCGCGATTATAAAATAATGAACCCCGCACCTTCTAAGAATATAAAGAAGGTGCGGGGTTTTAAAACTAATTATTTAAGAGAAGGTGCGGGGTGAAGAAAATTGCAGTTTTAGGCTCAAGCGGCTCAATCGGCCAGAGTACGCTTGCGGTAGCAAGAAGCCTGAAGCATAAATTTAAAGTTGTAGCCTTAAGCGTCAATTCCGATATTGTTAAATTAAAACAGCAGATAGATGAATTTCATCCGCGCCTGGTATGCGTAAAGGATAAGCAGTGTGCTTATAAGTTACGAGCCGGCGTCGGGCCTTCGGTAAAAATTTTTTGTGGCCAGGATGGGTTAAGTGAACTGGTTAAGGATAAACAGATAGAGCAGGTAATGTTCGCTATCTCGGGAGCGGCTGCGCTTGGGCCATTAATTAGCGCAATCTGCGCCGGCAAAGATATTGCTTTAGCTAATAAAGAAGCAATAGTCATGGCCGGGCCGATGATTATGCGCCTGGCTGAAATTCATAAAGTTAAGATTTTGCCGGTTGATAGTGAACAGTCGGCTATATGGCAGAGTTTAGGCGGGCAAAGCCAGGCCAATGTAAGGCGGGTATATTTAACTGCTTCCGGAGGCCCGTTAAGAACACTGGCGCTCAATAAATTTAAGCAGGTTAGCATAGAGAAAGTATTACGGCATCCCCGCTGGAGAATGGGCAAGAAGATTACGGTAGATTCGGCAACCCTGATGAATAAAGGGCTTGAACTGCTTGAGGCGATGTTCTTATTTAATTTAGGGGTAGAAAAAATAAAGATATTGATTCATCCGGAGGCGCTAATTCACTCCATGGTTGAATTTAATGACGGAGTAATTATGGCGCAGCTCTCAGCTACAGATATGCGCATACCTATCCAGTATGCCTTATCTTATCCCGAGCGCCTGGAGAATTCTCTTGCCGGAATTGATTTCTACCGGCTGGATAAATTACATTTTGCAAAGCCGGACTTAAAAAAATTTCCTTCAATTACGCTTGCTTATCAGGCAGCCCGGGATCTGGGGACAATGCCTGCGGTATTAAATGCGGCTAATGAGGAGAGCGTGAATAATTTCTTAAACAAAAGAATAGATTTTCTAACCATACCGAAAATAGTGGATAAGGTAATGCGGGTACATCAAAAAAAAGCTGAACCTAGCCTTGAGGATATTATGTCTGCTGATGCCTGGGCCAGGGAGGAAGCTGTGCGCCTTGCTCATTAACCTTAGTTAAAGATGATTTCAATACTTATTTTTATCTTAATTCTAAGCCTGCTTATTATCGTGCATGAATTCGGGCATTTTATTGCCGCGCGGCATAATGGCGTGCGCGTTGAACAGTTCTCCCTGGGGTTTGGGCCGCAGATTTTTAAGAAGCGGGTTGGGGATACCGAATACAGCATAAGCCTTATTCCTTTAGGCGGCTATGTCAAGATGGCAGGTGACAGCCAAGCGGAATATAAAAGGCTGGATTATGAATATCTTTCAAAAGCTCCGGGAAAAAGATTTCAGATTATTTTCTTAGGGCCATTTTTAAATTATGTCTTGGGATTTTTATTTTTTTGGTTTATTCTTTTTATCGGCTATCCCAGCCTTAGCGCTAAAGTCGGAGGGTTAATTGACGGCTATGGCGCCAAGGAAGCAGGCATTCAGGTGGGAGATAAAATTATCTCAATTGACGGTAAAAAAGTTGATTTTTGGGAGGATCTCCAGAGTAAAATCCAGGAAAGCAAAGCAAAGCCCGGAGTTTTGGTTGGAGTCTTGCGTG
>JAHFFR010000023.1:18487-20872 GCA_023247825.1 Candidatus Omnitrophota bacterium | reverse complement strand
CCGATCGTGCTTTATGTTTTAGGCAATATAATCGCGGATGATAGTTTAGCTATCGGTATCGTAGGCTCACGCCGCGCCTCGTTTTATGGCTTAAGCAGCGCGGAAAAATTTGCCGCTGAATTAGGCGCTCAAGGTATAACCATAGTCTCAGGAATGGCCCGGGGAGTGGATACTTACGCCCATCGCGGCGCGCTAAAAGTAAATGGCCGCACTATCGCGGTAATGGGCAGCGGTTTTAGCCATATTTATCCGCCGGAGAATGAGGGTCTGGCTAAAAAGATTTCTTCCTGTGGCGCGGTTATCTCGGAATTTCCCATGGATACAGAGCCCCTGCCAATGAATTTTCCCCGGCGTAACCGTTTAATCAGCGGTTTAAGCCTGGGGATTTTGATTACCGAAGCAGCCAAAAATAGCGGGGCATTAATCACCGCGGATTTTGCTTTAGAGCAGGGCAGGGAAGTCTTTGCTTTACCGGGAAGGATTGATTCAAATGGATCAACCGGGGCAAATACTTTACTTAAGCAGGGCGCAAAATTAGTCACCTGCTGCCAGGATATATTGGAGGAGCTGAATTTAATTAAAACTGAAACAAAAAAACAGGATAATTTAGTAGAGAAGCGGGATGCTGTGCCTGAAGAAGATGAAGGCGCGCTTTATAACTGCATAGGCACTCAGGCGGTTGCAATAGATGATTTGATCGAGAAAACATCTTTATCCAGCAGCCAGGTTTTAAGTTTAATTTTAAAGTTGCAGTTTAAAAAATTAATCAAAGAATTGCCGGGTAAACAGTTTATGAGGAATTAAATGAGTAAAAATCTGGTTATTGTTGAGTCGCCGACCAAAGCCAAAACCATAAGTAAAATCTTAGGGCCTGATTTTACCGTAATTTCATCGATGGGCCACATTATTGATTTGCCCGCGAAAAAATTAGGCGTAGATATAGAAAATAAATTTAAACCGGAGTATGTAGTCATCCCGAGCAGGAAAAAATTATTGGCCCAGTTAAAAAAAGAGGCCAAGTCAAAAGAAAATATATATATGGCTACTGACCCTGACCGTGAAGGCGAGGCAATCGGCTGGCAGATAAAAGAAAAGGTCTTTAAGGGTAAAGATGTGCTGCGCGTAAGTTTCCATGAGATTACCCCGCATGCGGTAGGGGAGGCTTTTAAAAGCGCGCGCGAGTTTGATGCTAAAATGATTGAGGCGCAGCTCGGCCGCAGGGTACTCGACCGTATCGTGGGTTATTTTTTAAGCCCTTTACTCTGGAAGAAGATTACCCGGGGCTTAAGCGCGGGCCGCGTGCAATCCGTGGGGTTAAGATTGATTGTGGAGAGGGAGCGTTTGATTCAAAAATTTGAGGCCCGCGAGTATTGGGAGATTGTTGCGGAATTATTCAAGCCTAAAATTTCCGGCGAAAGTAATTTTAGCGCAAAACTCGATAAAATTGACGGCAAGAAGGCAGAGATTAACTGTTCAAAGGACGCGCAGGGTATTTGCGGTCAACTAAAAGATAAGGAGTTTAAGGTTTTAGAGGTTAGAAAAACAGAAAAAAAACGTTATGCCCCGGCGCCGTTCATTACCAGCACGATGCAGCAGGAAGCGTTTAATAAGCTTAAGTTTAATGCTTCAAAAACCATGTTAATCGCGCAGCAGCTTTATGAAGGAATAGATATCGGGCAGGACAATCCTGTCGGTTTAATTACTTATATGCGTACGGATTCTCCGAATGTTGCGCTTGAGGCAATCAGCGAGGCGCGCGAATATATCGGCAGGAGTTTTGGCAAAGATTTCCTTCCGGAGAAGCCGAATATTTTTAAAGCCAAGAAATCCGCGCAGGAAGCGCATGAGGCGATCCGGCCAAGCTATGTCGGAAGGGCGCCTGAAAGCTTAAAAGATTTCCTTAATCATGACCAGATGAGGCTTTATGAGCTTATCTATAATCGTTTTTTAGCCAGCCAGATGAAGCCGGCTGAATATTTGGCTACCGCTGTGGATATCGCAGCTGATAAATATCTATTCGTTGCCAACGGCAGCCATCTGCTTTTTGAAGGTTTTTTGGCTGTTTATAGTAAAGAAGAGGATGATGAGGAGAAAGAAAAAGCCAAAAATGTCATTCCTCCGCTTGAAGCCGATGAAATCCTGGGGTTAAATACACTTACTCCCTCGCAGCATTTTACCAAGCCGCCGCCGAGGTATTCAGACAGTTCTTTGATTAAGGCGTTGGAAGAGGAGGGTATTGGCCGGCCATCAACGTATGCGCCGATTATTTATACGATTATTTTGCGTGATTATGTGCGCAGGATCAAGGGGTACCTTAACCCTACGGAGTTAGGTTTTAAGGTGAATGATATGCTGGTTGAATATTTCCCTAAAATTCTTGATCCT
>JAHFFR010000023.1:15227-18387 GCA_023247825.1 Candidatus Omnitrophota bacterium | reverse complement strand
TTCATTTAATGAGGAATAAATCGTTAGTAAAATTATTTTGCGATACTGGAAACTGTAAAGAAAAGGAAACGATAAAACGATGTATAAGGAAAGGTCAATTGGGATAGCGATAATTAGCAGGACTGAAGTAATAATTGGTACAATAGGGTTATTTATTTCTATACCACTTACTTTATTTGAATTTTTAGGCGAATTAGAGAGGTCACATGTCGGAAATGAGGATTATGTAGGTTTTACTTTTGATCTGGTTATGGGAATAGTAAGCGGTTTAACTTTAATAGCAGGTAAATATATATATCATTTAAATCCTATAGGCAGGATTTTAAATTTAATATTAGCTTACGGATTAGTCATACTGTATATTTTATTATTTTTTATAACAGACCATATAGCAGATTTTTTACCATTCTTTAGGGACGCTTTTTTTGATCGTAGTTCCTTAATTTTTTTTGTAATTCCTTTTCTCTGGTCGTTATTTTTAATTTACTTTTTTACTTCTCTGCAGGTAAAGGAGCAATTTAAATAGGATATGGAAAAGTACATTGAGAAATTTGTGCGGTACCTGGAAATTGAGAAAAATTATTCACCGCACACTATTGTTAATTATAAAATTGACCTTGAGGGGTTTAACAAGTTTGTTTCCGGCACCAGCTTAGAAAAAATTGATTATCTTGGCTTAAGGAAATATCTAGCGGTCCTAAAAGAGAAAAACTTGGGGTCCCGGAGCGTCGGGCGCAAGCTTTCGTCATTACGCAGTTTTTTTAAATTCCTCACCCGCGAAGGATATATCAAAACCAACCCTATCCTTATGCTTTCTAGCCCGAAGCTGGAAAAGCATTTGCCTTCTTTTATGTCCGAGGATGAAGTTTCTAAACTCATTGAATCAGCTTTTGGCAAAAATGAAAAAGACCTTTTAGGCTTGCGCGACCGGGCAATTTTAGAAACATTTTATTCCAGCGGTTTACGCATGTCGGAGTTAGTGGGGTTAAACCTGGATGATATTGATTTTATCAGCGGCATAATCAAGGTTAGGGGCAAAGGCAAAAAGGAAAGAATCGTGCCCGTCGGAGAGACGGCGTTATTTGCGTTAAAGAAGTATCTGGACAAAAGAAAAAAACAAACAGATGCCGTATTTTTAAATAATAACAACAGGCGGGTAACCTGCCGCGGGGTGGGTTATATTTTGATAAAATACCTGAATGCCGCCGGCATTAAACCGCATGTTTCGGCGCACACCTTCCGTCATTCGTTTGCCACGCATCTGTTAAACCGCGGGGCAGACTTGCGCACAGTGCAGGAGCTCTTGGGCCATGCAAATTTATCCACAACGCAGATTTACACGCATTTAACTACCGAGAAATTAAAAAGTGTTTATGATAAGGCGCATCCGCACGCTTAAAAAATGTTTATAATTTATAATCTGGTATTTTTTCTTTTTTCACTGGCATATCTTCCGCTGTATCTTGCGCGCGGAAAGTTTCACCGCGGATTTAGCCGGCGCTTTGGATTCCTGCCGGATAATTTGAAGCTGGACAGGCCGATTTGGATCCATGCCGTGAGCGTGGGTGAGGCGGTTGCAATAAAAGGGCTGGTTGCGGAATTAAGGAAGGCTTATCCCGGCAAGAAGTTAGTCATTTCTACCGTAACTGCCACAGGGAATAAAATCGCCAAAAGCCTGATAAATGAAGGGGACCTTCTGACTTATTTACCCCTGGACTTTAGTTTTATCGTCAGGCGCGTGCTTAAAAGAGTTAACCCGCGCATATTTATTATCGCTGAAACAGAAATATGGCCAAACCTGATCAATTGTCTTCATAAACAGAAAATACCTATAGTTACGGTTAACGGCAGGATTTCGGATAGCTCTTATAATGGGTATCGGGCGATTAAATTTTTTATCAGGCCGATTTTAAAGAAAATTACGAAATTTTGCGTGCAATCGGATGCTGATGCCTTTCGCCTGCAAAATTTAGGCGTAGGCAGAGATAAAATCCAGGTTACGGGAAATGTAAAATTTGATATTGATTTAGAAGCTGTTTCCGGAACAGATGCTTTAAGCTATCGGCAAAAGCTAGCGCTCGCCCAGGATGATAAATTATTAGTTTGCGGCAGTACGCATCCGAAAGAGGAGGAAATAATTTTCCGGGCTTATAAAGAACTTTTAGTTAATTTTCCCGAATTAAAACTTCTTATTGCCCCGCGCCATCCGGAACGCAGTCAAGATATCGCCAGGCTCGCGCAGCGCAATGGTTTTATGCCGGTTCTTATTTCGGGTATATCGGGATCGTGCCCGGCTTGTGTCAATAAGCCCGTGTTTATACTTGATATAATCGGAGAGTTATTTGATTATTATTCTGCCGCAGATATCGTTTTTATGGGAGGAAGCCTTGTTAAAACAGGCGGGCACAATATTCTTGAGCCGGTTAGCCTGAAAAAACCGGTAATTTTCGGGCCGCATATGTTTAATTTCCGGGATATCAGCGGATTATTCCTGAAAAATAAGGCCGCTCTGATGGCGCAGGATTGTAATGATTTGATTAGTAAAATAAAAGAAATTTTAGGCAGCAGCCTTTTATCCAGGGAATTGGTTGGGCGCGCTTTCGAATTAATTATAAGAAATAGAGGGGCGACCATAAAAAATATTCAGGTTATTAAGCAGTTAACGTTGAATTAACAGGAGTCTAATATGGCCGGGGAAATTTACCTGACACAAGCAGGTTACGAAAAGTTAGTCAATGAATTGGAAAATTTAAAAACAGTCAAGCGCCGAGCGCTTTCAAAAGCGGTAGGCGAGGCCCGCTCGCATGGGGATATCAGCGAAAATGCCGAATATGACGCAGCCAAAGATGCCCAGGCCCATAATGAAAAACAGATTATGGAGCTGGAAGATAAATTGGCCCGGGTACGTATACTGGATAAAGATATGCCTAGCGACGAAGTTTTAATCGGGGCAACGGTAAAATTAAAGGATATGGATACTGATGAGGAGCTGGAATATACTTTAGTTTCAGAATTGGAAGCAGATTATAATCAGGCCAAGATTTCGGTAAGTTCTCCGGTAGGCCAGGGGTTATTAGGGCATAAGGAAAATGAAATTGCGGAAATAAAAATTCCCGCCGGAGTTTTAAAATATAAAATAATCAAGATATCGCGTTAAGCC
>JAHFFR010000023.1:0-15127 GCA_023247825.1 Candidatus Omnitrophota bacterium | reverse complement strand
GATTTCGGTAAGTTCTCCGGTAGGCCAGGGGTTATTAGGGCATAAGGAAAATGAAATTGCGGAAATAAAAATTCCCGCCGGAGTTTTAAAATATAAAATAATCAAGATATCGCGTTAAGCCCGGATGCTAGAGAAGATCGGCCACTTAAAAGTAGAGATTTTTAAGATCAAGAACAGGGCGGGGTTTGCGGCTGTTTGCTTCGATCATCTTACCGAAGGCAAAACTCCGCAGGAGGCATATGGCCGTATGGTTAAAGCTATACGCAGGGGCAGCCGTAAACAGGCAGGTTAAAATATGGCAAGGATAAAATACTGGTTATTGCTTTCCCGCATCCCGTTTTTGAGCGTAATGATCTTACCGTATATTTTGGGCGCTTTGCTTGCCAGCCGTATTTCAGGAAATTTTAACTTTTTTATTTTTCTTTTAGGGTTATGCGGCGCGGCCCTGGTTCAGTTAGCTGCGCATTATAGCGGAGAGGCTTATGATATCAGCGAAGACCGCTTAAGCATAACCTTGGAGAAAAATTTTTTTAGCGGCGGCAGCCAGGTATTAGTGGAAAACCATATTCCAGCCAAAAACGTAAAGATTTTAACAGGCGTAGTTATTTTCCTGGCTTTAGCGATAGGTTTAATTTTACAGTTTTATTTTAAAACCGGAAAATGGACCTTGTTTTTGGGGGTTTCAGGGATCGTCAGCGGGCTCTTTTATTCTAAGCCGCCTTTACGCTGGGTGAGCAGGGGGTTGGGCGAGTTTTTTATTGCTTATGCCTTTGGCTGGTTAGCTGTAAACGCGGGGTTTTATATCCAAACATCGCGTTTTAATATCCTGGCTGCGTTGGTTTCTTTTTCAATTGCCTGTGCCGTGGTAAATATAATATTAATTAATGAATATCCTGATTACCCGGCGGATAAGCAGGCAACTAAACAGAATGTGCTGGTGCGTATAGGAAAGGAAAAAGGAGCCGTTCTTTATGCCCTGCTGGTTGCTGGTTCCGGAGCGACATTTTTTTTAGCGCTGGCTAATGGCTTGCCGCTGATAAGCGCAGTTTTTTATTCCCCGGTTTTAATCCTGGCGATTGTATTAGCCTATCAGATGCTCAAGGGTGCATATAAAGACAGGAAAAAATTGGAAAAAATGTGCGCGATGACTATTTTGGTAAACTTAGGGGTATCTTTGAGCTGTATATTAGGATTATTAACGGGGAAAATAGGGTGAAAAATTTTATTTCCAAATTGCTGGCTATTATTTTGTTGATCGGCATGGTTTTGCCTGCTTTTGCGCAAAAAGATTTTTCCCGGAGATTTAAAGCAATACGCGTTGGCCATAGTAAAGTTATCACCATACCTTTGGAGGCAAATCCTGCTACCGGATTCAGCTGGCAATTAATTAAGATATCAGATAAAATGGTCCTGGAGTTTGTAAAAAAGGAATATGCCGCTAACTCAGGAAAATTATCCGCATCTGCCGGCATAGAGAACTGGAGTTTTAAAACGCTTAAAAGCGGCAAGGCAGTTATTGTTTTGGAGTACAGGCGGCCGTGGGAAAAGGATACCCCCGCCCAGAAAAAGGAAGAATTTAACATTTTCGTAGAATAAACCGGGAGCATTGATATGCTAGAGATAAAAATAAGGCAAACAGGGAATATCGTTATTTTGGATTTGGCTGGCCAGATAGATGTGGATTCGGCAAATCTGGTGGAGGTAGCCGGCCAATGCGTGCGCGACGGCTATGTGGATATTCTTTGTAATCTAGAAGATGTCCGGACAATAGATTATATGGGTATTTCGGTAGTTGTTATCGCTTATAAAGAGGTGGTTAATCATCAGGGGAGGATGAAATTTACAAATGTCCCGGCCCATCTTAAAAGCGCGCTGGCGGTTTCCGGAATGGACAGGGTAATTGAGATTTATGCTTCCGAAGATTTGGCATTAAACAGTTTTAAGGAAGATAAGATTATCGAGAATATCAAAAAGATGCAGCTGCGCCGCAGGTTTAAACGCCTGCCCATTGATTTGAAGATAGAATTAAAATCCAAGAGGGATAATTCTCCGGGATGCCTGAAAGTCGATGTACTTAACCTAAGCGCTGTGGGTGCTTTTATATTTGGCTGTAATAAATTTAAGCTCGGAGATGAAGTAATACTTAAAATGAAGCTTGCGCCAAAGCAGGAGGAGCTTGTACTTGCGGCGCGCGTAGTCTGGATCCCGGATAAAGCGGTCCAGCCGCATGAGTATCCGGGGATCGGAGTGGAATTTTCCGATATATCCACAGATAATCAGCAAAAATTAATCGAATTTATCGAACGCAACCTTTCTTTTCTGTCTTCGGATTAATATCTTTTGATCTCCCTTTTTACTTTCTGTACTATCTGCCTCTTGCTGGTTTTCCCGCTCGAGGTCGATTTTTTAACGCAAAAGTTCTTTCGCAACTCGGCGGCTGCAGAACTCGGCCGTCCCGCTCTAGCGGAGACGGCACTCAGACAGCTTCGCCGTCCCCGTTTTGTCGCCTGCGGCTCCACGGGGATACTCTCGCTGCTCAAGCTGCTTTTGCTAAAATCGACATTCGCTGCGAAAACCAGCAAGAGTCAGTTTTATCATAAGCTTTACGGCTCTTACTGAAGGCACAATTAGAAGATTTTCGGCAATTCCCGTTTATTGAAAAGTGTGCAAGGGATTGCGGCGAACGAAAGGCTTCGATCGTATATGTAAATACGCCGAAAGTGAACCGCAAACCGCAGCACATCAGGCGAAAATCTTCGTGCCGAAGCAAGAGGCGAAAAGCTAAGGCAGAGCGGTACGCGGAGGAACAAGATAAGACAAACGCGTAGGCTACTTATCTCGTTGATATTCTTAAGTTTTTATCCTTAAAATCATTTGCCTAGGCACTCCTTGTATGATAATATATTCAGTTAAGTATTCATATTTCGGAGAGGAGAGTCAAGATGGATTGGAAGGTTTTCGTTGCTACTTTTGGAGCGGTATTTTTCGCGGAATTAGCGGATAAGACGCAGTTGGTGGGGATTGGTATGGCGGCTAAAACCGGCAAGCCTCTCTCTGTTTGGCTGGGCTCGGTTGGCGCATATATAGTTGTTACGGTAATTTCAGTTTTTTTAGGGGCTTTGGCAGCAAAATTCATCAGGCCGGAATTAATCCGTTATATCGGCGCGTCTTTGTTTGTCCTTATCGGAGCTTTAATGTTATTTAGGGTAATTTAAGCCGCACTATGGTTTCGCCAAGAGAATATCTTTATAATCTGGTTACCGGTAAAATAAAAGGCCCGGCAGTTGTGTTTTTAAGAGGTTTTTTATTTCTGCTTTCTCTTGCCTATGGGCTGATCGTAGTTATCTTGGCGGGTTTCTATGGAATAAGGCCTGTGCGGCTTGGCACAAAAGTAATCAGCGTGGGCAATATTACTTTGGGTGGAACAGGTAAGACTACTTTTGTTGAGTATCTGGCCGGCAAGTTAAACCTGCAAAGGAAAAAAATTGTAATATTAAGCCGTGGTTATAAAAGGAATTTAAAGCGCAAAGGGGCATCTGGCATGGGTGATGAGCCGGCTATGTTGGTAAAAAAACTGCCATTTGCCCATATAGTAGTAAATAAAAATAGGGTACATTCGGCGCTTAAGGCAATCAAGGATTATGCTCCGGATATACTGATACTGGATGACGGCCTGCAGCAGTGGCGGATATTTAAAGATTTGGAGATAGTAACTATTGACGTTGGCAGCCCTTTTGGCAATTACCGTATGCTTCCGGCCGGTTTCTTGAGGGAGCCAATAGGCGCTTTGAAGCGCGCGGATGTTTTTGTGCTGACTGGCGGCGGCTTTGGAAAAGATATAGGCGAGTTGGCTGCTAAATTAAAACGCATAAATTCCCGGGCATTAATTGTTGAGTCGGCGCATCAGCCTGCGGGGTTTAGGCATATGGACAATCCGGATGAACTTTTAAGTTTAGATTTTCTTAAAGGTAAAAGCGCGATGATATTTTCCGGTATCGGCAATCCCGGGGGGTTTGAAAATAGTATCAGTGCTTTAGGGATCAATATCGGCCGGTCAATAAGGTTTGAGGACCATCATGATTATACGCAAGATGATATTAGTGATATTATTGAAAGTGCGCAGCAGGAAAATTTGGATGCTATTATTACCACGCAGAAGGACGCTGTAAAAATCAGGGATTTAGAAATCAAGGGTTCCGGTATATTGGCCCTGGATATAAAATTAAAAATCATTAAAAATGAAGCAGAATTTGATCGTAGATTACTTAAGCTGTATTCTTTTTAGGCTGGCAAGCTTCTTTACGTTTTTCCTGCCTTTAAATTTCAGCCTTTTTTTGGGCAGGAGGCTGGGGGATCTAATTTATCTATTTGATGCCAAGCATCGGGCTGTTGCTTATGCAAATATCAGGCGTGCTTTGGCAGATAAGCTTAATTCCCAGGCATGCGCAAAAATTACGCGCCTGGCTTACCAGGCATTTGGCCAGAATCTTATTGAAATCTCTTTTATCGGGCGGATAAATAAACGGTACCTTGAAAAATACATCCATATTGAAAATAGGGATAATATTGAGGCGGCCTTCAAAAGAGGCAAGGGGGTAATTTTTCTGGCTGTGCACGAAGGAAATTGGGAGCTTTCTAATATTATCTGCGCAAACCTGGGTTTTCCTTTTGTCCTTTTTGTGCGCGACCAGGGTTTCCCGAGGTTAAATGCCCTGCTTAATTCTTACCGGCTTAAGCAGGGGGCAAAAATTATTCATAAACAAGCCAGAGGGCAGTGGTTTGGCTCCACACAGCCAAAGCCACAAACCGGGATCCGGCAGTTGATTGAAGCGCTCCGCAGTAATCAGGCAATCGGCATGACTGCGGATCAGGGGGGTAAGGCAGGCCGGATTGTTAAGTTTTTCGGCAAAGAAGCTTCTATGTCCACAGGCGCCGTGAAGCTGGCATTAAAATATGATTGTTCGATAATCCCTGTTTTTTATACACGCACTAAAGGCCCGTATACCAAAGTAATCCTGGACCAGGTTTATACGGTAACCAAAAGCGAAAATCCCGAAAATGACTTAAGGGAAAATTTACAGAGGTTAACCGGTATTTATGAAAAATACATACTCCAATATCCGCATGAATACCTTTGGACCTATAAGATATGGAAGTATGGTAAAGAAAAAGAGGTTCTAATCATTTCCGATGGCAAGACCGGACATTTGCGCCAGTCCGAGGGAGTGGCTAAATTAATCAAGCAGCAGCTTGCGAACCGGGGCATAAAAACTAATTTGTTTATTAAAGAGGCAAAATTCCGCTCAAAGGTGTCCCGATTTATATTTAATCTATGCCACAGTTGCATTTGCTGCCTGCGTTATGCTTTAACCGATCAAAGCTGGCAGGGCATGGAGAATTCTAAGCCGGATATTATTATTTCCGCGGGGGCATCGGTAAGCGCGGTGAATTATCTTTTAGCTGAAGAAAATCAAGCCAAGTCCATTGTATTGATGCGTCCGGCTAATTTAAGTTTGAAGAAATTTAATTTGGCGATAATCCCCGAGCATGATCGGCCAGTTAAAAAAAAGAATGTAGTGGTAACCGAAGGCGCGCTTAATTTAATCGATGCAGATTATCTAAAACAGAAATCAGAGAGTTTGGAGCAGTCTAATCTTTTAAAAGGCATCTTGCTTAATCCCTGTATCGGCGTATTAATCGGAGGCAACAGCAGGAGCTTCTCTATAGACGCAAAGACAATAATAGAGCTTGCCGGGCAAATTAAGAAAGCCGCCGAAGAGTTAAATGCCAGTATCTTGATTTCTACTTCGCGCCGGACTTCGCCCGAGGCTGAACAGCAAATTAAGAATGAATTTATTAATTATCCGCGTTGCAAACTATTGGTTATTGCTAATGAAAATAATAATCCGTTTGTTGCCGGCGGCATATTAGGGTTAAGTGATATAATAATCAGTTCGCCGGAAAGCATCTCAATGATTTCTGAAAGCGTGGCGGCAGAAAAATATGTTCTAGTATTTAAGGCGGAGGGTTTGAGTAAAAAGCACCGGCGTTTTTTAAAAAATTACCAGGATAGAAGGTATATATATTTGAAACAGGTTGATGAATTGGCTGATAGCATTAATGAGTTATGGAAAAATAAGCCTAAGGTAAATTCTCCGAAGGATAATTTAAAAGTGATCGAGGCTTTAAATAAAATAATATGAAAATACTGCAAATATTGCCTGAGCTTAATGTAGGGGGGGTTGAGACCGGCACGTTGGACCTCTCCAAATACCTCATCCGCCTTGGCCATAAATCAGTGGTTGTCTCTGCCGGCGGCGCATTGGTAAAAGAATTAGAGGCCGGCGGCGCTAAACATTACACGCTGGCCGTAAATAAGAAATCCATTATTTCCATGTTCAAATTAATCCCTGAATTAGCCGCGATAATCAAAAAAGAAGAGATTGATATAGTCCATGCCCGCTCAAGGGTGCCTGCCTGGATTGCCTATTTTGCCTGCCGCTCGGCCAAAGTGGTGTTTATTACTACCTGCCACGGTTATTATAAAAAACACCTTTTTAGTTCAGTGATGGGCTGGGCTAAAAGGGTAATTGTCTTAAGTAATGTGATCGCCAGGCATATGATTGAGGATTTTTCTGTCCCGCATGACCGGATCAGGCTTGTGCCGCGCAGCGTGGATTTGGAGAAATTTAAATACCTTGACCCCAAAGAAAAAAGAAGAGAGGTTTTTAATGTAGGGATTGTCGGCAGGATTACTCCTTTAAAGGGCCATTTGCATTTTATTAAAGCTATGGCGCGTATTTCCAGAGTTATACCGCGCTTAAAGATCTGGATTGTAGGAGATGCCCCGGCTTCCAAGGAAGCATACAAGGAGGAGGTGCAGGTTTTAGTGCGCAGGCTCGGGCTCTGGCATTGCACTGAATTTCTGGGAACGCAGCGTGATGTCCCCGGAATACTGGCGCATCTGGATCTTTTGGTTTTGGCTACAACGACTCATGAGGCATTCGGCAGGGTGGTTGTCGAGGCCCAGGCCGCGGGTGTTCCGGTAGTAGCTACTAAAGTCGGAGGAGTAATCGATATTATAGAAGACGGTAAAAACGGGCAACTTGTCCCCCCGGCAGATCCTAAGAGTATGGCCGAAGCAATACTGCGTATTTTTAAAGATACGCAGCTGGCAAAAGACCTGGCCGAGAATGCTTATGCCCGTGTTAAAGAAAAATATAATGTGGAGCTGATGGTTAAAAATACTCTCGATGTTTATCGCGATGCTTTAAGCAATTTTAAAATCCTGATAATCAAGCTTAGTTCTTTGGGGGATATAATCCTGAGTAC
Source organism: Candidatus Omnitrophota bacterium (assembly GCA_023247825.1). Taxonomy (GTDB): domain Bacteria; phylum Omnitrophota; class Gorgyraeia; order Gygaellales; family Profunditerraquicolaceae; genus UBA6249. The sequence goes on along the minus strand of JAHFFR010000023.1, from coordinate 7,795 downwards.
CGCGGCATTAAGGGCAATCCGGGAAAAATTTTGCCGTGAGAATTTTAAAATAAGTTTTTTAACCGCGGAAGAATCCAAGGATATCCTTTTAAGGAGTCCGTATGTTGATGAATTGTTGGTTTGCGACCTGAAAAATAAAGATAGGGGGCCGGCGGGTTTATGGAACATCGGCAATATCCTGCGAAAGAAGAACTTTGACATGGTTATAGACCTGCAGAACAGCCGGACAAGCCATATATTATCTTATTTAAGCGGGTCGGTTAACCGTTACGGTTATAACAATAAGAAATTTTCTTTTTTACTCAATCATACGATTAAAGATGAAAAACCGCTCGCGGATCCGGTAACGCATCAATTCAGGATTTTAAAGATGCTGGGGATCGACCTTCTGGATAATCGGCTTGAGCTTTGGCCATCCGCGGAAGACCTAAAAGCTGTGGATGAACTTTTAAATGCCCAGTGGCTAAGCCAGGCGCAGAAGATTGTGGGGATTAATATCAGCGCATCTAAGAGGTGGAGCACTAAAACCTGGCCGTTGGAATACATGGTCTGTTTGTGCGAAGAATTGGGGTTAAAGGATATACGCGTGGTGATTACCGGAACAACTGAGGATATCCCCCTTGCAAATATGCTTATTAATTCCATAAAAAATACCAAGATTATTAATGCCTGCGGTAAAACCAGCATAAATGAGCTGGCGGCCTTAATCAAGAAATGCAATGTGTTTATTTCCGCGGATTCCTCGCCTTTGCATATTGCATCCGCTGTTGGCACTGCTTTTATCGCGCTCTTTGGCCCGACAGATGCGCGCCGGCACCTGCCGCCCGGTAAAAACTATATTGTGATTAATAAGGACTTGAATTGCAGCCCTTGTTATAAAACTAAATGCCGTTCTAAGCGCTGCATGGTTGAAATTAGCCCCGCGGAAGTGCTCGAGGCGGTTGAAAAATTACTCAAATGAACATACTTTTTCTTGCCAACCATCTTAATGTAGGGGGGATATCCAGCTACCTGTTTACTTTGGCAAGCGGCCTGAAAGAAAAAGGCCATAATGTTTATCTGGCTTCAAGCGGAGGGGAATTGGCGGGAAAATTTAGCGCATCGGGAATAAAACATATAACGGCCGCTCTAAAGACAAAAAAAGAAATCAGCCCGAAAATTATTTACAGCTTTTTTAAATTAAGAAAAGCGATTAAAACAAATAATATTGATTTGATCCATTCCAATAGCCGGACCACCCAGGTGTTGGGTAATCTGTTAAGCCGGGCCGCGGGCGTTCCCCATATTTTTACCTGCCACGGTTTTTTTAAACCGAAATTCTCGCGCAGGTTTTTTCCGTGCTGGGGCAGACATGTAATTGCCATAAGCCGGGAGGTAAAAGAGCATTTAATTTTTGATTTTAAGCTGGATGAAAAAAAGATAAGCGTAATAAATAACGGGATAGATATTAAAAAATTTGGAGATTTCTCGCAAAGGGATAATACGCGTAAAAGTCTGGGGATAAATAATGAGCCTTTAGTTGGTATTATTGCCCGCCTCTCTGATGTTAAGGGCCACATTTATCTTATCCGGGCAATGCCTAAAGTTATAAAGAGTTTCGCATCCAGCAAATTGCTGATTATCGGAGAGGGTAAGATGAAAGGGATTTTGGTTAAAGAAGCCGATGATTCAGGTATTAAGGGAAATGTCTTATTCATCCCCGAAGCTAAAAATACCAATGAAATGCTTTCGGCAATGGATGTTTTTGTGATGCCTTCGTTGCAGGAGGGGCTGGGCCTTGCGCTGATGGAGGCAATGGCGCAGGGCGTAGCTGTTGTGGGCTCTAGAGTCGGAGGGATAAAAACCTTGATTCAGGATAAAATTAACGGTTTATTGGTTGGCCCGGCTGATGTTGAAGGATTGGCCGAAGCAATTATTATGTTGCTTAAAGACACCCAGATACGCCGCAATTTAGGGATTAACGCACGCAGGTTTATTACGGAAAATTTTTCTAAAGAAGATATGGTGGATAAGACGGAGAGGGTTTATAAAGAATGTTTAAAAGAAAAAGTTTAATCGTCGTTTCTTGCATAATAATTGTTTTTGCTATTTTCGCCAGCTTGATACGTATTAAATCTACGTACATGGCCCCGGTTCTTATGTACCATTCGGTTACTCCGGAGGCAAGGGAAGAAAACCGTATTCAGATATCAGCCGGCTTATTCAGCCACCAAATGCAATTCCTAAAAATCCATCATTACAATGTTATACCTTTGGAGGCGTTGGGGGAGATGATTAAAAAGAAAGCGAGGATCCCTGCCAAAACCGTTGCCCTGACCTTTGACGACGGTTACCAGGATAATTATATCTATGCGTATCCGGTTTTAAAAAAATTGGGGTTACCTGCAACTGTATTTATTATTGTAAACGAGGTGGGGCGGCCGATGGGCGGCCGGCTAAACTGGAGCCAAATCAAAGAGATGCAGGGGTCTGGCCTGATTACTATCGGAAGCCACACTTTGGACCATCCGTATCTGCCCGAAGTTAAATCTGAAGCGGAATTAAGAAGGCAGATATTCGAGTCAAAAAAAATACTTGAAGAAAAGCTGGGAGTGCCGGTTAATGCATTCTGTTATCCCGGCGGCAGGTTTAACGCGCATATAAGGGGTTTGGTCGAGCAGGCGGGATATAAATACGCGTTTGCAACCGGGCTTGGCAGGCGGTTTTCCAACCAGGACGTATATTTGGTTAAAAGGGTGCGCATCTCTGAATCAGATAATCTTTTTGATTTTTGGATGAAGACCTGCGGTTATTATAATTCATTTCGCAATCATAATAATAAATGAAAGAAGAGCTTAGCGTAAAACGTATATTGATATTTAATGTCAACTGGCTGGGGGATGTTTTATTTTCTACTGCGGCCATCAGGAATATCCGCAGGAACTATCCGGATAGCTACCTTGCTTGTATAATTCCCAGTCGCTGCTACTCAATATTAAAAGGTAACCCTTATTTGGATGAGATAATTATTTTTGACGAGAAAGACAGGCATAAGGGAATGCTTGCCAAGCTAAATTTTGTAAGCCTGCTAAAAGCCAGAAAATTCGATACTGTATTTTTATTGCATCGATCATTCAGCCGCGCGCTTATCTGCCGGCTGGCTGGCATTGCCAATATAATCGGGCATGTTACCAAGAAACGGGCATTCCTTTTGACTAAAAAGATTATTCCTCCTGCGAAGGATTCTTTGCACCGCATAGATTATTATCTGGATATAATTGAGAAAGCAGGCCTGCGCATTGAAGACAGGTACCCGGATTTCTTTTTTACTCCCGAGGACGAGGATGTTGTCGATAGATTTTTGAATAAAAATTCCGTCAGCAGGGATGATTTTACTGTTGCCATAAATCCCGGCGGGAATTGGACGCCTAAGCGCTGGCCCAAGGATTATTGGGCGCAATTGGCTGACAAATTAATCAGCTCAATACATGCCAAAGTTATTATTACCGGAAGCTCCTCCGATTTAACATTAGCAAATCAAATTAAGGAGTTAATGAAAGAGGATCCGGTAATTGCCTGCGGGGCCTTTAATATAAAACAATTAGGCGCCTTGGCAAATAAAGTAAGCCTGTTTATCACCGCAGACACCGGGCCTTTGCATATTGCCTGCGCCGTGGGGTCTAAAAAAATAATTGCAATTTTTGGCCCGACGGCAAAAGAAGTTACCGGGCCGTATCCGTCCGACAACGCGGTTGTTTTACAAAAAAATGTAGGCTGCCTGATACCGTGTTATAAGGTAAATTGTAAAAATAACCGCTGTATGAAGGCGGTTACCCCTGAAGATGTTTTCGCGGAAGTCAAAAAAATAGCCAAAGCATGAAAATCCTTTTTATAACCTTAAGCAATATCGGCGACTGTATTTTGACCCTACCGGTCTTGGATCTGTTAAGAGAAAAATATCCGCAGGCAAGAATTACCTGCCTCCTGCCACATCGTCCCAAAGAAATTTTTGTTAATAACCCGGCAGTCGAAAGGATAGTTATTTTCGATAAGCATGCTAACTTATGGGAGAAGATTAAATTATTTTTTTCTTTAAGCAAAGAGGATTTTGATCTAGTTGTTGATTTGCGCAATAGTTTTCTTGGCGCAGTCCTTCCGGCTAAAAAAAGAAGCTCTTTTTTGCGCATGATTCCCGCAAAGATCAAGCACAGCAGAGACAGGCATTTATCCCGGTCCGGATTTGGCGGTGATCTTATAAGCAGCAAATCGCGCCAGTCATTAATTATCGCCCCTCAGGATTTTAAATATATCGAGGATATTCTAAACAGGCCGGGCTTAATTAATCGCAATAAATTGATCGCACTTGCCCCCGGCGCAAGGAGCCATATTAAATGCTGGGATAAGCAGAGTTTTAGCCGGCTCTGTAATCAGCTTATTAATGAAGGCTGGAATATAATTTTGGTAGGGGATGAAAACGATCAATCCGTATGTTCATATCTGCAGCACGAATCTCCCGCGGCCATCGACCTTTGCGCAAAAACATCAATAAGCCAGCTGGCTGCTTTATTGAAAAAAGTAAAGCTTCTCCTGACCAATGATAGCGCGGTAATGCATTTAGCCAGCTATCTGAATGTGCCGGTTGCGGCAATATTTGGCCCTACGAATGAAGCCAAATACGGCCCATGGTCGGCAGAAAGCATGGTTATTAAAAAGGATATTTTTTGCCGTCCTTGTGAGAAAGCGCAATGCCGTTTTGGAACGGTTGCATGTTTATCTTCTATAAAACCAGATGAGGTACTTGGCCAGATTAAAGCTTTACTTGCGGATAATGGCAGGATAATTCCCGAAGGTAACGATAAGCAGTACCGCAGAATCCTTATTTCGCGCACTGACCGTATAGGAGATGTGCTTTTATCAACCCCGGTTATTAAGGCTTTAAGGGAGAAATTCCCGCAGGCATATATCTCGATGATGGTTGCGCCACTTGCCAGGGATATCGTAGAAGGTAATCCCTATTTGGATGAAGTTATTATTTATGATAAGGATGGCAAGCATAAAAGCTGGCTGCGGAGTCTAAAATTTGCCGGCAGGTTAAAGAAGAAAAAATTCGATTTGGCTGTTATTTTACATCCGTCTAACCGCCTACACCTGTTAACCTTTCTAGCCGGCATTCCTGAGCGCCTGGGTTATAACCTAAAGTTGGGTTTTCTACTTAATCTTCGGAAACCCCATACAAAGCAGGAGGGCTTAAAACACGAAGCAGGATATAATCTGGATTTACTTAAGTGCCTGGGCATAACCGGAAATCCCCGTGACCTATTTATGCCCATAAAAGATGAATCGGAGCGGTTTGTTGATGAGCTTTTTAGGAAAGAAGGGATTAGCAAGGCAGATAAAGTATTGGCAATTAATCCCGGGGCGAGCTGCCCTTCAAAGATCTGGCCGCCGGAACGTTTTGCGCGAGCTGCGGAAAAATTAGCCGGCACGCACAACTTTAAAATTTTGATTTTAGCCGGGCCCAAAGACATGTTTTTGGCAAATAAAATCACATTACAGGGAATCAAGGGCAAAGTAATAAATTTGGCAGGAAAGACTTCTTTAAGCCAGATGGCCAGCATTATTAAAAGATGCACTTTGTTTATATCCAATGATTCCGGGCCGGTACATATTGCCTCCGCGTTAGGTACGCCGGTTATTTCGATTTTTGGCAGAAAGCAGGCGGGCTTAAGCGCGCGGCGCTGGGGCCCGTTAGGCAAGCATGATAAATATCTCCATAAAGACGTAGGCTGTATCCAATGCCTTGCGCATAATTGCAAAAAAGAATTTAGATGCCTTAAGGCAATCACCGTTGAGGATGTGGTTCTAGCCGCTGAATCGATTTTAAAAATCAAATAAATTTAACGCGTCTGTCTTGTCTTGTTTCTCGCCGGGACGCTTGTTTTGCCCCAGCGTGGCAAAACTGCGCTCGGGTCGGCTGCGTCGCTCTCCCCGCCAAGAATTATGGCGGGGAACCGTGCCCGCTCCTTGCCGACACGCCCTGCTCGAATCCAAGACAAGCCGTCCGCTAATGCATATTATAAATGACACTGGCAAGTTTCGCAGCGAGTGTCGATTTTAGCAAAAGCAGCTTGAGCAGCGAGGATATCCCGGTGGAGCGAAGCGACAACACCGGGACGGCGAAGCTGTTTGAAGCCCAACGCAGAGGCGTCGGGCTGAGTTCTGCAGCCGCCGAGCTGCGAAAGACCTTTTGCGTTAAAAAATCGACCTCGAGCGAGAAACTTGACAGTGGCACTTATTGTGCAAATATCTATTTGCTTTAGCGCGGAAATGTGCTAAAATTACTCCCTTATGATAAATATGGAGAAGGTAAAGACATATTCGATAAAGGGCCGGATGAGTAAGGTAAATAAGAGGGATTTTGCGGCCAAACCCGTTAAAGCCAGGAGCTTTAGCGCCTTCCTGGATTCTCTGCCCAATATCTTAAAAGCAAAAGATTTACGCGCGGTTTCTTCTGATATGGTTTCGGCGCGCAGGAAAAATAAAGGGGTAATTTTTATGGCCGGGGCCCACGTTATTAAGTGCGGGCTTAATCCGGTATTAATTGAACTGATTAAGGAAAAAGTAATTACCTGTATCTGCTTAAACGGCGCGGGCATTATCCATGATTTTGAGATTGCTTTCCAGGGAAGAACTTCCGAGGATGTCGCCGAGAATCTTAAAACCGGCAGGTTCGGCATGGGTAAAGAGACAGCGGATTTCTTGAACTGCGCTGCGGCAGAAGGGGTCGAGAAGGGGTTTGGTTTAGGTTACGCAGTAGCCAGCGCGATAGCCACAACAAAGTTGGCAAATAAAGATTTAAGCCTGCTTTATAATGCCTATAAACATAAGGTTCCGGTTTGTGTCTTTGTCGGGATTGGAACCGATATAATTCATCAGCATCAATCATTCGACGCTGCTTCTACCGCGCAGGGGTCATTAAGAGATTTTCATATCCTTGTAAAAAATATTTGTTCATTGAACCAGGGAGGGGTAGTTTTAAATTTTGGTTCGGCAGTATTATTGCCGGAAGTATTTTTAAAGGCGCTTAATCTTGCCCGTAACCTGGGAAATAAAGTTTGTGATTTTACCACCGCAAATTTTGACATGGTTTATCATTACCGGCCGAGCCAGAACGTGGTGGCCCGCCCGGTACTTTCAGGTGGCAGGGGTTATTATATCATCGGCCATCATGAAATAATGCTTCCGTTTCTGGCGCAGAGCGTAATTGAAAAGATATGAAGAACTTAAAAAATATAATTAAGAAATTTAACCGGGCTAAAATCCTGGTAGTCGGCGACCTGATCCTTGATGAATATATCCGCGGTACTGTTGAAAGGATCTCTCCGGAGGCTCCTGTTCCCGTGCTTTGGGCTAGTTCGCGCGACTATGTCCCCGGCGGCACAGCTAATGTTGCAAATAATATCAGCTCCCTTGGCGGCAAGGTTACTTTACTCGGGGTAACCGGCGATGATGCTAATTCAAAAATCTTGTTTAATGAGCTTAAAAAAAGAAAAATCGGAACAGGGAGTATTTTTATAGAAAAAAACAGGCATACTACCGTAAAGACAAGGATCCTCGCCGGGCATCAGCAGGTGGTCAGGGTTGACTGGGAGCACACGCATGACTTGCCTGGCGAACTCAACGCCAGGATCCTGAGATTTATTGAGAAAAACATTGATTCGTTCGACGCGGTTATTATCGAGGATTATGGCAAAGGGGTAATTAACATAGCCTTTCTTCAAAAACTTATTTCTCTTGCCCGGTTTAAGAAAAAAAT
>JAHFFR010000022.1:5032-20904 GCA_023247825.1 Candidatus Omnitrophota bacterium | reverse complement strand
AAAGTAATGTTGGATCGGGATTTGGCTAGGCTTTATGGAGTTGGGGCTAAAGTATTAAATCAGGCTGTAAAAAGAAATATCAAGCGTTTCCCTGATGATTTTATGTTCCAGTTATCTTGGGAAGAAGTAGAATCTTTAAGGTCACAGTTTGTGACCTTAGAAACAGTAAACCCTGAAACATCCAGAAGAGGTAAACATATTAAGTATCTACCTTATACCTTTACTGAACATGGCGTAGCTATGCTCTCAAGCGTCTTAAATAGTGAAAGAGCTATTCAGGTCAATATTCTGATCATGAGGGCATTTACCAAATTAAGGGAAATTCTTTTAACCCATAGAGAGCTAGCAGTAAAAATAGACGCTCTGGAGAAAAAATATGTTGAACATGATGGAACTATAAAGTCAATATTTGAGGCGATTAAGCAGCTTTTAGAGCCGCCACTAGTAAAAGAAAGAAGGATAACCGGGTTTCGAGTTGAGAAATAAGCAGGCATGGACAAAATTTCAGAAGGATTAAATAAAGAGTAAAATTAGGGACAGCGACTGTTTTCTGCAATAAAATAGTCGCTGGCCACATTGTTTTACTATTACCATGAATAACGAAATTCAACGTGACCTTGGAGAACAACCGATTGCTAAAATCATGGCCGAACATGGCTTTAAGCCTAACGATTTGGTGAGTAATTCAACTGAGCAGATTACACATAAAATGGTCAGCCGAGCGGTTAAAGGGAGGCGTTTAAATTTAAAAATTCAATACCGGTTGCTTAATGCGTTGAATAAGGTTGCGGGTAAACAGTATATATTAAAGGATCTTTTCAACTATTGAGGTAGATTTTTCTATGGATAAAGTCTTAGAAGGGTTAAATAAAGAGCAGGTGCAGGCGGTTACTCATGGCAACGGCCCACTGTTAATTATTGCCGGCGCAGGCACTGGTAAGACCCGGGTAATTACTCAGCGCATTGCCTGGTTGATTAATCAGGGCCTGGCTAAAACCGATGAGATCCTTGCGCTCACCTTTACGGATAAGGCCGCCAAAGAAATGCAGGAACGGGTGGATATCCTGATGCCTTACGGTTATACGGATATCTGGATTTCCACTTTCCATGCTTTTGGCGACCGTCTTTTGCGCGAGAATGCTTTAGTTGCCGGCTTAAATCCTGATTTTAAAGTGCTTACCCAGCCGGAGGCAGCGGTATTTTTCCGCGAGCATCTTTTTGAATTCCCGCTTGCCTATTACCGGCCGTTAGCTGAGCCTACCCGTTTTATTACCGCGCTTATCTCATTTTTCAGCCGGGCAAAAGACGAAGATATATCGGCCGGCGAATATTTAAAATATGCCCAGGATTTTTTAATCCATTCTAAAGCTAGCGAAGAGGATGCGGCTATGGCCGAACTTGCCATCCAGCAGATGGAAGTAGCGCAGGCTTATGTTAAATACCAGGAACTTTTGGCAAGGGAAGGCTTAATTGATTTCGGTAATCAATTTTATTTAAGCCTGCGCCTGTTGCGCGGGCATCCTTTGGTCCTGCAGAATTATCAAAAGCAGTTTAAATATATTTTAGTCGATGAATTTCAGGATACTAACTTTGCGCAGTTTCAGATTGTAAAACTTCTTGCCGGTAGCTTAAAAAATATTACCGTAGTCGGCGATGATGATCAGTGCATCTATCGCTGGAGGGGGGCTGCTTACAGCAATATTTTAAATTTTATTAAAGAGTATCCTGATGCGCAAAAAATTACACTTATCCAGAATTATCGTTCCACGCAACCAATCCTAGACAGCGCTTATCAGTTGATCCAGCATAATAATCCGGAACGTTTTGAGGTTAAGGCCAAGATTGATAAGCACTTAGCCGGCCTGGCTAAAAAAGGCCAAGGGCCGGCAGCATTGCGCTTTGATATGTATTCAACCGAAGCTGATGAGGTGGCTAAGATTATAAAGGATAAAGTAAGTTCAGCTGAGTTTAAATTCAGGGATTTTGCCATTCTTGTGCGCTCTAACTCTGATGCCCAGGGTTTTATCCAATCATTGAATATGGGAAATATCCCCTGGCAGTTCAGCGGCAATCAGGGCCTATATGGCCGCGAAGAGGTTAAGGTTTGTATTAATTTCTTGCGCCTGATTGCCAATCCTTCGGATTCATTAAGCTTATATTATCTGGCAAGCTCTGAAATTTATAACGCGGATTTAGCGGACCTGTCATTATGCAATCATTTCGCCCGCCGCAGGAACCGTTCGCTTTATTCGGTTTTCGGGGAGCTTGAAAAAATTCCTGAGTTAGGGCAAATTCGGGAAGACACCAAAGGAATAATCAAAAAAGTGCTTCTGGACATTGAAAAATTCCTGACAATTTCCCGCCAGGAAACAACCGGAAGGCTGCTTTACAGTTTTCTTACCGATACTGGTTACCTCAAATACCTGACGCATAATCCCTCTCTTGAGAAAGAAGCCAAGATTCAAAATATTGCTAAATTTTTTAATCAGGTGCGTGATTTTGAGCTGGTGGCTAAAGAAGACAGGGTAATCAGTTTTATTAGGCATCTTAATCTGCTCATTGAGTCTGGGGATGACCCTCCGACAGTTGAAGCAGACCTGGACCAGGATGCGGTGAATATCTTAACCATACATAAAGCCAAGGGCCTGGAGTTCAGGGCAGTATTCTTAGTCAGCCTGGTGCAGGGAAAATTTCCGTTGCCTAAGCGCTCCCAGCAAATTGAATTGCCTGATATTCTGATTAAAGAAGTCCTTCCTACCGGAGATTTTCATACCCAGGAGGAGCGCCGGCTTTTTTACGTCGGAATGACGCGGGCAAAAGAAGAATTATACCTGACCAGCGCCGAAGATTACGGCGGCAAACGCCTGCGCAAGGAAAGCCAGTTTGTGCTTGAGGCGTTAGGTAAAAAACCTGAAAGCGCGGAAAAGAAAAAGGCATCGGCTATCCAGGGTATCCGGCGTTTTGCTCCTGTTTCGCCGTCCCCCGAATCGGCATTGCAGAAAATTCCGGAAGATAAGCTGATTACTTTAAGTTATTATCAGATTGATGATTATCTTACCTGCCCTTTAAAATACAAATACGTAAATATTTTACGCGTTCCGATTATGGAGCATCATACGGTTATCTACGGCCGGGCGATGCACGAGGCAGTCAGCCGGTATTTTTTATGCAAGCTTCAGGGAAGTAAAATGAAAATGGATGAACTCCTGGATTATTTTGAATCAAATTTTGATCCTCAGGGCTTTCTTGATGTCAATCACCAGGAGGAGCGTTTTCGCATAGGCCGCCAGGCCTTGGCCAGGTTTTACAGGGAAGAAGAAAAGCGCGCCGCCGCCCCTAAATTTATTGAAAAAGATTTTTCTTTTGTTTTGGGTGACAATAAAATCAGCGGCAGGTTTGACCGCATAGATATGGAGGAAGATGGCGCGGTAATTATGGATTTTAAGACCTCGGAGATTAAAACACAGAAGGATGCGGATAAGCGGGTAAAAGAAAATAAACAGCTGGCGCTTTATGGGCTTGCATATCAGCATATATTCGGGGTTCTGCCGGCTGCGGTTGAATTATACTTCCTGGAGTCCGGAATTATCGGCAGGCATAAGCTGAGTGAGGATAACCTAGAAGAAGTAAAAGAGGATATTATGAAGGTTTCCAAAGGGATTCGCCGGCAGGAGTATCCGGCTAAACCTGAGTATAAAGCCTGCACTTATTGCGCTTATAATCAAATCTGCCCCCAGGCAATAATCCGCTAATCTAGGCGTTGACAACCCCGCCTATTTGGGCTATAGTCAGATAGAGTATGAAGGCAATTATTTCTATAGGAATTTGGTTAGGCGGCGGGTTATTGACCATCCTGCTTTTTTTTGTAGTTTTTGTCTTAAATATCCTGCTTTTTCCTTTTGATAAAAAGAAGAAAATTACCCACGCGCAGTGTTTTTGGTGGTCGGATGCCGTAATTGGCTTAAATCCTTTTTGGGATGTAAAGACCAGCGGGCTTGAGAATATTGACCACAAAAGAACTTATGTGGTGATCTCTAATCATCAGAGCATGGCTGATATCGCGGTGCTTTATCAGACCAAGATGCAGTTTAAGTGGGTAGCCAAGGCAAGTTTATTTAAGGTCCCTTTTATCGGTTGGTGCCTTGGGTTGATTAAGCATATCAAACTCACCCGTGGAGACTTTGCGAGCATAAAAGAGATTTACCGCCAGGCAAGCCAGTGGCTGCGCAAAGATATGTCCGTGTTATTTTTTCCGGAAGGCACGCGCAGCTCCAGCAACCAGATGGGTGAATTTCAGAATGGGGCATTTAAGCTGGCGATTAAAGAGAAGAAGCCAATCCTGCCTGTTTGTTTAATCGGCACGCATGACGCGATTCCTAAAGGCAGCTGGATTTTTAAGGGTAAGGTTTCGGTCAGGCTGATTGTACTGCCGGCAGTAGAAACTGATAAGTTCGGCCCCGGAGATTTCGGTTTATTAAAGGACACTGTTTACGCTAAAATCAAAGAAGCGCTATTAAGCTAAGGGAAAATGAAAAAAAAACTTAAAATCTTATTTTTAGTTTGTGTTGTTTTAGCTGTAATTTTTATTACCGCGAATATTTTGCTAAGGGTATATGCTCCCGGGATCATTGAAAACCGGATCGAACAGAATTTAAAACTTAAAAGCAGTGTCGGTAAAATAAGTTTAAGCGCGCCTTTTACGATTACGCTTGAGAAATTAGAGATAGGCAATCTTGCCGGGATTAAAAAAATATCATTCTCGCCGAACTTAATTGCCCTTTTATTCGGCAAGATAGTTATTCACGGTTTAGATGTTCTTGAGCCGGTGGTTAATCTTGAGTTATCGGCTGATGGTAAACTGAATCTTCCGGTTTTGCCTCAAAAAGGCAATCCGCCGTCAGTTTATTTGACCAGCCTCAGGGTGCGGGATGGAAAAATAATTTTTACGGATAGAAAAATAACTCCCGATGGTTTTCAGGTAATTTTAGATAAACTGAATATAAAAATAGCTAAAGTTGCCCTGCCGATTACCTCGCTGGCTACGAATTTCAGCCTAAGCGCGGAGCTGGTTAATTCCCGGCTTTTGCCTTTTGGCAATATCGCGTTTAACGGATGGCTGGATTATTTAGAGCGCGATCTGGATGCAACGCTCGAGGTTAAAAATCTGGATGTGGCCAATTTCGCTCCTTACTACGGCAATTTTATATCAAATAAAAAAATCTCTTCGAGCCTGCTTAACCTGGATTCAGCTTTTAAGGCAAGAAACAATGATTTGCAGGTTATTACCAAATTTAACCTTTCTAATCTGGTTTATGAAAAAACTGAAGAAGGCCGGCCTGATTTGGAGTTGATGAAAAATACCCTGGATTTATTTACCGATCCAAAGGGTAACTTAAGCCTTGAATTTAGGATTAACACCAAGCTTGATGATCCGCAGTTGCGCCCGGAAGAAATAAAGAAAATAATATTAAAAGCGGCAATGAAAAACCTGGCGAGCCAATCTCCGGAGCAATTAATTGATAAAGTGTCAAATGCCATAGACAAATATAAAGAGATAGGCAAAGAATTAAAAAACATTTTTTCTAAATAGGGATACTAAATAAATGCAGGAAGCCAAGCCTAAATCACTAAGGAATATTGAAGAAAAAATGGAGGGGTTGGATATTAACTCCCTGCGTTACCACATCCTTGAAAGTGCCAAAAATTTTAAAAGCTCCTGGATTGAATTGGGGCGTTCTTTATATTCGGTCTGGAAGGACAAAATGTATAAAGATTGGGGTTATGTTAATTTTGATGTTTATGCCGGCCGGGAGATAGGCATACGTAAGCAGACAGCGATGAAACTGCTTAAATCATATTATTTCCTGGAAAAAGAAGAGCCGCAATATTTAAAAACCGATTATACTGATTCGGCAAAGCCTTCCGGCATCCCCAGCTATGAAGCGGTTGATATTTTACGCCAGGCAAAGAATAAAAAGAGCTTGGATGAAGATGATTATCGCAATTTAAAAAAAGAAATATTTGAAAAAGGCAAAGACGCGCAAGAGGTAAAGAAGAATTTAGGGGTGATTATCCGGCAAAGGCAGGAGCTGGACCCCGAAGAAGTGCAGGAGAAAAGGAGGCGCTCTACCTTAAGAAGGCTCCTTGGGCAGTTACGTTTACTTAAAACAGAGGTCAGCACGCTAAAGATACTTTCCGCGCCTCTAGTCAAAGAATTGGACATCTTAATCAAGAATATTGATTCAGAGATAGGGGAAGAATCCTGATGACGCATGCGGCAGGAAAAACAATAACCTTGGAGCAAAAGATGGCCCTTTTGGGGGTGCGCGAAGAGGATATTATCGAGAGTTTTATCCGTTCAAGCGGCCCCGGGGGCCAGAATGTCAATAAAACATCCACCTGCGTATATTTAAAACACCTGCCTACCGGCATAGAGGTAAAATGCCAGCGCCAGCGTTCTCAAGCCCTGAACCGTTCATTGGCAAGGCATATCCTTTTAAGCAAAATCGCCAACAAAATCCAGCAGGATAGCCTGGCCAAGCAGTCGTTTAAGGCTAAAGTTATGCGCAGGAACCGCCCGAAGCCAAAAGGCCTTAAAAAGAGGATCCTTGAGGATAAGCGCAGGCACGCGGAAAAGAAATTCGTGCGCAGAAAAATCCGCGAGATTGAAGTTGAATAAATATTTTTTTGTGCTACTATATATGCTAAATAAGTAATTGACTTGTTAAATTAATTATCGTATAATCTTTAAGAAAAAAGGAGGTAGAAATTTGGTTTTGGTAAAGGAACAAAAGGCAAAATTAATTGATGATTTCAAAGTGCATTCCAGGGACACCGGTTCTGCCGAGGTCCAGATAGCGATCTTAACCGAGAGAATCAATGATTTAGGCAATCATTTTAAATCGCATAAGAAAGATCTTCATTCTCGCCGCGGGTTGCTTCTTTTAGTAAGCAGGCGCCGCAGACTCCTCAAGTACCTCAAGGATAAGGATATGAAGAAGTACGAAGAGATTCTCGGAAAACTCAAACTTAGGAAGTAGGGCCCCGCAAGATCCAATTCATAAAAAGAAAGAGTTAATTCATGCAGAATAAAAGCTTAAAAATTAAATTTGGCAAAAACGACCTGATCCTGGAAACCGGTAAAATCGCAAAACAGGCCAATGGTTCAGTCACGGTTACTTATGGAGCGACGGTTATTTTAGTCACCGCCTGCATGTCCCGCAAGATAAGGGAAGGCCAGGATTTTTTCCCTTTGACTGTCGAGTATCAGGAAAAAACATACGCCGCCGGCAGGATTCCCGGAGGTTTTTTTAAACGCGAAGGCAGGCCTTCGGAGAATGAAATATTAGGTTCCCGTCTTATTGACCGGCCGATAAGGCCGTTATTCCCGGAAGGTTTTTTAAATGAAGTCCAGGTCATGGCCATTGTTTTGTCAAGTGATGGCGAGAATGACCCGAATGTCCTGGCATTGATTGGCGCAAGCACGGCTTTATCTATCTCGGATATTCCTTTTAACGGGCCATTGGCCAGCTGCCGGGTAGCCAGGATAAATAATCAATTTGTGCTCAATCCTACTTATGCAGAGATAGAGAGTTCAGATTTAGAAGTAGTAGTGGCCTGTAACAATAATGGCGTAGTGATGCTTGAATCAAGAGCCAAAGAGGTTTCCGAAGAGGTTTATCTTGAAGCGGTAAAGTTCGGGATGGATAGTTTAAAGCCTATACTTAGCATTCAGGAGGAATTTGTCCGCCTTTATGGCCAGTCCAAGGCAAAGGTTGAGCTTAAATTAATTGACCCTGTTTTAATGCAGAAGATTGAATCGCTTGCATCTGAAAAATTAGCTAAAGTATATAAATTGAGTAAAAAAGAGGAACGCGAAGAAGAGGTGGATTTATTGACCAAGGAATTAGAAACACAGTTGACCAGCGAAGGGTTTTTGGGGCCTGATATTCGCGCAGGGTTGCATGAAGTGGAAAAGAAACAGGTGCGTAAAATGATCCTTGATGAGAGTATCCGGATTGATGGCCGCTCTTTTAACCAGATCCGTCCGATTGCCTGCGAAGTTTCCGTGCTTCCGCGCACTCACGGCTCAAGCCTTTTTACGCGGGGGCAAACCCAGAGTATGGCCATAACTACCTTAGGCACCGGAGAAGATGAGCAGTTAATTGAGGCTTTAGACGGAGAGAGAAAGAAATCATTTATGCTGCATTATAATTTTCCTTCTTTCAGCGTCGGTGAAACCCGGCCTGTGCGCTCACCCGGCAGGCGTGAAATCGGACACGGCGCTTTAGCGGAGAAGGCACTGCTTGCGGTAATGCCGTCAAAAGAAAAGTTCCCTTATACAATAAGAGTGGTCTCTGAAATTTTAGAATCCAATGGTTCCAGCTCTATGGCATCTGTTTGCGCTGCCACCCTTTCATTGATGGACGCAGGGGTCCCGATTAAAGAAGCTGTCGGCGGAGTTGCCTTGGGATTAGTTAAGCAAGGAAGCAAAGCGGTAATTTTGACTGATATTGCCGGCCTTGAGGATCATTTTGGGGATATGGATTTTAAGGTCGCCGGCACCCGCGCAGGGGTTACCGCGGTCCAGCTGGACCTTAAAATCGACGGGATTTCTTTGGACCTGCTTAAAAGCTGCCTCGCCCAGTCTAAAGAAGGCAGGTTATTTATTTTAGATAAAATGAGCACAGCTTTGAACAGCCCGCGCCAGGAGCTATCCAGTTTTGCCCCGCGCATCGATGTTTTAAAAATCAATACCGAGAAAATCGGGGAGCTTATCGGCCCCGGAGGCAAAAACATTAAAGCTATAATCGCATCTACCGGAGCAAGCATAGATATCAAGGATGACGGTACGGTTTTAGTCGGTTCAACCGACGCTGCAAAATCCGAAGCCGCGATTAAGATGATCAGGGCAATTACCGATGAAGTGGAAGTAGGCAGGGTTTATTTTGGCAAAGTAAAACGGATTATGCAGTTTGGCGTTTTTGTTGAGATCGCCCCGCGCAAAGAGGGCCTGGTGCATGTATCTGAAATGTCCAATACATTTGTAAAGAAAATCGATGACATTGTCAAAGTCGGCGATGAATTTAAGGTCAAGGTTATCGGCGTAGATGAGTTGGGCAGGATTAACTTAAGTAAAAAGCAGGCTGAAGCAGAGTAAATAAAATAAATTATTTTAGAAGTGAGAGAAAGAAGAATAAATGAGGTCAAAGGCGTTATTTTAGTAGCAGTAGGGCTGATGGTTCTGGCCAGCCTTATCCGCTTTGACCGGCTTGATTTAATTTTCTACACCTCGCATCCTAATTTTCCCCCTAAAAATCTACTTGGAGTTTTCGGCGCCTATTTAGCCGGGTTTCTCGTATTTCTTTTTGGCAATATCTCCAGTTTCATCATTCCATTTTTAGTTATTTCGCTTGGCGTAAAATATTTTCGCCAGGATAAGCCTTATTTAAGTATCCCGCGTATTTTGGGGATGTTTGTGCTGCTTGTTTCGATAAGCTCGCTTATCGGCATGTTTAATCTGAGGAACGAGCCTTTAAGGTTCCAAACCTCGGGGTTCTTGGGCGCGCTTACCTCCAATTTCATAACTACTTATTTTAGCCGCCTGGGCGGCCTTATTGTTTTTATTACTTTCGTCATTCTCTCCCTCGCCTTAGTTACTGAAATTCTTATTTCTTCGCTTTTCCTTCAGGTAATTGAAAAAATAAAATCCATGTTTTCCGGTTTTTCTATTTTTTCCAATGTAAGAAAAGCTACGCCGGTTAAAGTTAAGAAACAAGAGCCGCAGCCTAATTTATCAAAACCAAAAATATTTATGCCTGAAGCCGGCAGCCTTAAGCCAAAGATTCAGATGAAGACAAAACCAGCCGCGGAAGAAATCAAATTAAAGGCCAGTGAATTAAAAATCGGCGATTATCATTTGCCTTCCATAGATTTATTGGATGAGCCGCCTGCGCCGGATACCAAGCAGATGAAAGATGACCTTGAGGCATGCGCCCGGACATTGGAAGATACTTTGGAAGATTTTGGTATTTCGGCCAAAGTTACTGATATCATCCGCGGCCCGGTAATCACCCGTTATGAGCTCGAACCTGCCCCGGGAGTAAAGATTAACCGTATCGAGGCTTTAAGTGACGATATTTCTTTAGCAATTAAAGCCCAGTCGATCAGGATTATTGCCCCGATTCCGGGTAAAGGCAGGGTGGGGGTTGAGGTGCCTAATTTAGCGAGCACTTTAGTTTGTATCAGGGACCTGCTTACCTCGCCGGAATTTCATAAACAGAGATCAGCCTTGACTATAGCTTTAGGCAAGGATATTACCGGCAAGCCGGTATTCGGCGATTTGGATGATATGCCGCATCTATTGATTGCCGGGACTACCGGGTCAGGTAAAACCGTATGTGTTAATACTTGTATTTTATCGCTGCTTTTTAAGGAATCTCCCAATGACTTAAAGTTTTTAATGATTGATCCCAAGATGGTTGAGCTTATGCCTTTTAACGGCCTGCCGCATTTATTATGCCCGGTAGTCACAGATGCCAAGAAGGCGGCGGTTGCGCTTAATTGGGTAGTTTCAGAGATGGAGTTGCGTTATGTGCTTTTGTCTAAAGCAGGGGCAAGGAATATTGAGGCCTATAACGATAAGCAGGAAAAAATTCCTTATATCATAGTAGTTGTGGATGAATTCGCGGACCTGATGAGCGTGGCGCGCGATCAGATTGAGAATGCAATTACCCGCCTTGCGCAGTTGTCGCGCGCTGTAGGAATACATTTGATTTTAGCCACACAGCGGCCAAGCGTGGATGTAATTACCGGAGTAATAAAAGCAAATTTGCCCGCGCGTGTATCTTTTAAAGTAGCTTCCAAAGTTGATTCACGCACGGTATTGGATGCCAATGGCGCAGAGACTTTGTTAGGTAAAGGAGACATGTTATTCTTGCAGCCAGGCCGCGAAGATTTAGTCCGTATTCAGGGGGCTTTGGTTAAGGACTCAGAGATTGAAAGGGTAGTAGAATTTATTAAAGCTCAAGGTGAACCGGTTTATGATGATCAAATTCTTAAAGAGCAGCAGAAAAATAGTTTAGCCGGCGGAGGCGAAAAGGACGAGCTTTATGATGAAGCAGTGCGTGTAATCATGGAGAGTAACCAGGCATCGGTTTCCATATTGCAGAGGCGTATGCGTTTAGGTTATACCCGCGCCGCGCGTATTATCGATACTATGGAAACAGAAGGCCTGGTCGGAAGTTTTGAAGGAAGTAAACCGCGCAAGATTTTGGTTGACCGCCAGGCTTGGCTTAGGGATTTAACCGGCGGAATAGAAAAACCGTGAACCCCGCACCTTCTAGGAATTCAACTATTTAAGGCGTAGGGTTTAATAAATTGAATAAGAAAGAAGGTGCGGGATGAATATTGAGACAGCAGGAAGCAGGCTAAAGAAAATCCGCCAGGAGAGAAAGATAACCTTAGAGGATCTTGCTAAAAAAACCAAAATCCATCTTAATGTTTTACGGGCAATCGAAGGGGACAGTATTTCGGATTTAAGCCCGATTTATCTTAAGGGTTTTATTAAAATTTATTGCGTCGCTCTTGGCCTTGACCCAAAAGAGTATATCGGCCAAAGCCCAAGCCCGGGACCAAAACCGGTATTAAATGCTATAGTTGGCAGGCCCATAGGAGAGCGGATTGAAAAAAAACCGTCTTTTATTAAGAATGCTTCGGTTAAATTAGGTTCATTCGCGCCTTCGGCCAATTTTAAAAAAATGGTTGCCTTTACGGTTTTAGCGGTTATTTTTATATTTTTAGGGATGAATCTGATTAAGTTCATCTCTTCCCGCCGCAGCAGGAATTCTTTGGAAAGGGCCAGGATCCTTATGCCTGTTTCTACGCCAAAGATTGCTGTAAAACAATCTAAGGCTTTGCAGGCCGTTGCGAATAAAGATGTGGCGCAGGGTTTTACTTTAGGAATATTCGCCCGCAATAAATCCTGGATTTCTGCCAAGGTTGATGGCAAGGTTATTTTTCACGGAGTGCTTGCGCGCGGAAGGAGCGAAACCTGGCATGCCCGTGAAAAAGCTGAATTGTCCCTGGGCGATGCCGGCGCAGTGGAACTGCAGGTTAATGACCAGCGCTTTGATAATCTTGGACGCCGCGGAAAGCCGCTAAAGAATATTGTTATTAATAAAGAAGGCCTGAAAATTTCCAGATGAACCACGCACCTCCTATAAATTCACCTATTAAGGTTAAATGTTTTAATGAATTGAATACGAAAGAAGGCGCGGGGTGAAACAAAAATTAGGGATATTAACCTTGGGATGCCCAAGGAATTTGGTGGATAGTGAAACTTTGGCCGGCCGGCTTAATTTTAAGGGTTATTCTATTGTTGATAATATAGAGGATGCGCAGGTTGCGATAGTAAATACCTGCGCATTTATCCAAGAGGCAAAAGAAGAGTCTGTTGATGCTATCCTGGACCTGATAGAATTGAAAAAACAGGGCAGGCTTAAAAAAATAATTGTTTATGGGTGCTTGAGCCAGCGTTATAAGAATTTAGAAAAAGAACTGCCTGAAGTGGATGCTTTTGTGGGGGCGCTGGAATTAAACCATGAATCAAAAAGGCTTGCTCTTACCCCCAAACACTATGCTTACTTAAAAATATGCGAAGGATGCGTAAATAATTGCAGTTATTGCATAATCCCCAAGATTAAAGGCAAACTTGTCAGCCTTGATGAGAAAACGATAATCCAAAAAACGAGGCGCCTTAATCAGGAAAAAATTTCAGAACTTAATATCATCGGCCAGGATATTACCGGTTTTGGGATGGATTCTTCCGCCAGCAGCCGGCTAACAGGAATTTTAAAGAAAATAATCAGTAATTCGCCTGATATCGGCTGGATCCGCCTCTTATATCTGAATCCCCGGCGAATCACCAGCGAATTGCTTGATTTAATTGCAACGCAAAAACAGGTATGTAAATATATTGATTTACCCATACAGCATGTCAATAACCGTATTTTAAAGCTGATGAACCGCTCGATAACCAAAGGCGAAATTATTTCCTTGATTAAGAAAATCAGAAAAACTATTCCCGGGGTTTATCTGCGCACTTCGCTTATCCTGGGTTTTCCGTCAGAAACAGATAAAGAGTTTAATGAGCTGCTTGAGTTTATAAAAGAGGTAAAGTTTGAAAGATTAGGGGCTTTTATTTATTCCCGTGAAGAGGATACGCCGGCGTATAATTTTAAAATGCAGCTGCCCAAAAAAATAAAAGAAACCAGGCTTGATGTCATTATGTCAACACAACAAAAGATAGCCGCGGAATTGAATTCTAAATTCCTCGGGAGCGTAATTCCTGTATTGATTGAAGAAAAGGGTCCTGGTGCCTATATCGGCCGCAGCCAGGGGGATGCTCCGGAGGTAGATGGAGTGGTTTTTGTGAATACGAAAAAAGCACTAAGAATAGGTGAATTTGCCCGGGTAAAAATTACGGATACTTTAGAGTATGACCTAAAGGGAGAGTCAATCCTATGAACCTTGCCAATCGTTTAACAATGTCGCGGATATTATTAACTTTCGTTTTTATGTTTTTCTTGTTTTGCCATGGGCCGTGGGCTAAGGTAATCAGCCTTGTGGTTTTTATCCTTGCGGCCTTATCCGATTTATTTGACGGATTAATCGCCAAGCGCAGGAATATGGTTACGGATTTTGGCAGGTTTATGGATCCAATCGCCGACAAAATACTGGTGCTGGCGGCTTTTGCGGCATTTGTGCAGCTGCAACTAATCGAGGCATGGATGTTTGTAATTATTGTTTCAAGGGAAATTTTAATTACATCTTTACGCCTGTTTGCTTTAAATAAGGGTAAAGTATTGTCTGCCGCGCGCGCGGGCAAACACAAGACAGTCTTGCAGATGACGGTGATTTTTACTATTCTTATTTTTATTGTGCTTAAAGAAATTGTGCTTAAGTATTTTACATGGAATCCCGCGTGGGAAAAAGTTTTCCGGCAAGGAATATTTTTTCTCATGCTGGTTACCGTAGCCCTAACCCTTTATTCCGGTTTGTCATACCTCTGGGAGAACCGTAAAGTAATTACCCGCCTATGAAATTTGGAATTTTGCGCGATTTCCTGGCAAAAGCGATAGCCTCGGTCATTTTTATCGGTTACTTGCCGCTTGTTCCCGGGACATTCGGCAGCCTGGCGGGAGCCGGTTTATTTTATTTAATCAAGGGAGCCGGCAGCCCGGTTTATTTAATATCCATTCTTTGCGTAATGCTTTTGGGGTTAATAACGGGCGGCAGGGTAGAGAAGCTGTTAAATAAAAAAGATCCCGGCTGTATTGTTATCGATGAAGTGATGGGTATGCTTATTGCCCTTAGTTTCATGCCGGCTGATTTAAAGATAATTATCCTGGGGTTTATTATTTTTCGTATTCTTGATACTCTTAAGCCATATCCCGCAGAAAGGCTGCAGCACATACACGGAGCGCTTGGAATAATGGGGGATGATTTTGTCGCAGGTATCTATACTAATATCGTCCTTCAGGTAATCCTGAAATTTGCTTCATTTAAAGCAGTGTAAGTTGGCCCTGCCGCACCAAGCGTACTTTGAAATAAAGTAATCCTTACGGCATCAAATTCCAATCCGCCAATTATTGTGGCGGATTGGCCCGCCAATGATTCGTGGAGGGCCAAATTTCTATTAATCAAATCCCCCCGTACTTTATTAAGCGCTTCTTCCAGTTCAGCCGGGTCAATATTATTTTTTATGCGGCCGACAGTTACATGGTTGGAAAATTGGCGGTTTTCTTTGGGGATGCCTGTCCTGGCAATTTTTAATTCTAATTGCTCAACAATTTGTTTTAATTCCGGGGGCACCTGATTAGTGCCTATCCAAATTAAACGCGGCCGTTTTATATCCGGAAAAACGCTTAGGGTTTCAAATTTAATTTTAAATACGGAAGTTGTTTTCGTAACCTCCGTGATTATCTGCTTAATATCGCCTGATTGTTTGGGGGATATTTCGCCAAGGAACTTTAAAGTGATGTGCAGGTTTTCCGGTTTGGTCCAGCTGATTTTAGGCAGGAGTGCTTTTAATTTGCCTTGTATTTCTGAGACAGCATTTTTGATGTTTAAAGGCAGGTCTAGGGCTATAAATGCGCGCATAATAAACGTAATGCACTTTGGGCGGATTTTTTGCGGATATCGAGCCTGCTGCCCCGGAAAGAAAATTTCAAACAGACATTCTTATTTTTTTTAGATAAGCAGATAAATACAGTGCCTATCGGCTTGTTTTTAGTTGCCCCTGTGGGGCCGGCTATTCCGGTAACACTTAAGCCAAAGTCGGAATTTGTTTTTTTACGGATATTCTCTGCCATTAGTTTTGCGACATTGCTGGATACCGAGCCGTATTTGGCAATTGTTTCTGCCGGGATACCTAAAAGCACCTCTTTGCTCCTGTTGCTGTAGGCAACTATGCCTGAAAGGAAATAGCCGCTTGACCCGGCTTGGCTGGTTAAGAGGCTGGAGAGCAGGCCTCCGGTGCAGGATTCAGCGAGAGAAATGGTTTTTTCGAGGCTTAATAATTTATTATGGGTTTGTTTTACAATTTTCTCAAGCATAGTTTATATTATAGCCGTTTTTAATTATATTGACAAGGCCAGTTTTTCTGCTAAAATATTAACAATTAATCTTCGGGGCAGGGTGAGATTCCCTACTGGCGGTTGCGCAGAAGCGCACACCGGCGTTTCTTTTAGCGCCGGATGCAAAACCCGCGAGTTCCGGCTTAAGCCGGAGCAGATCTGGTGTAATTCCAGAGTCAATAGTTACAGTCTAGATGGAAGAAGATTTTCGCCACAAATCGTGGCGGATTCGCC
>JAHFFR010000022.1:0-4932 GCA_023247825.1 Candidatus Omnitrophota bacterium | reverse complement strand
TGGCGGATTCGCCAAGAATCGTGGCGAAAAGAAGTGCGGCGAAAGAATCAATACGCCCGAAGATTTTGTTTCGGGCTATTTTTTTGTGGGTAAGGAAAACCATGTTTAATACAATTGGCGAAATTTTGGAAGATTTAAAAAAAGGCAAAATGGTCATCGTTGTTGACGACGAAGACCGTGAGAATGAGGGCGATTTAGTAATGGCGGCCTCAAGCGTAAAGCCCGAAGACATAAATTTTATGGCTAAATACGGCCGCGGGCTTATTTGCGTGCCTATGGAAGAGGATCGCTTGCGTTTTTTAGATCTTGATCCCATGCTTAAAAATACTTTACAGGCAAACAATAAAGAAGATCCTTTTAAAACCGCGTGGATGATTTCTGTTGATGCTGCGCGCGGAGTAAGCACAGGTATTTCGGCTGGTGACAGGGCCCGTACGATTGAAGTTTTAATTAATCCGCAAAGCAAGCCGGAAGACCTGATGCGGCCGGGCCATATTTTCCCGCTACGCTGCCGGTGCGGCGGAGTCTTGGTCAGGGCAGGGCATACTGAAGCAAGCTTGGATTTAATGCGCCTGGCCGGGCTTTATCCGGCAGGGGTAATTTGCGAAATTATGAATGATGACGGCAGTATGGCCCGCCTTGCGCAACTTTTGGAGTTTGCAAATAAGCACGCATTAAAAATTTGCAGTATCGCCAGCCTTATTGAATACCGCCAAAGGCGCGAAAAATTAGTTGAGGCGGTTGTCCAAACCAAACTGCCCACAAGATTCGGGGAATTTAAATTAATTATCTACCGTGATAAGACCTGTAACCAGACGCATATCGCCTTGCGTATGGGGAGTTGGTCAAATGAATCGGTATTGGTGCGCGTACATTCAGAATGTTTAACCGGAGACGTTTTTGGTTCGCTGCGTTGTGATTGCGGCAAGCAGCTGGAGAAAGCCATGCAGATGATCGGGGATGAGAAAAAAGGCGTGATCCTTTACATGAAACAGGAAGGCCGCGGCATAGGTTTGGTTGAAAAGATCCGCGCGTATAGCTTGCAGGATAAAGGAATGGATACGGTAGAAGCCAATGAAGCATTAGGGCATAAGGTCGATCTTCGCGATTACGGCATTGGCGCCCAGATTCTTGTGGACTTGGGGATTAAACAGATACGGTTATTGACTAATAACCCGCGTAAGATTATTGGGCTGGAAGGTTATGGTTTAAAGGTTGCGCAGCGCCTGCCGTTAGAAATCCAGCCGAACGCCCAAAATTACAGATACTTAAAAACAAAAAAAGAAAAACTGGGGCATCATCTGGAACTTTAAATAAGGAGGGTAGCATGACAAGGGTGATTGAAGGTAAGCTGTTGGCAAAAGGGCAAAGTTTTGGTTTAGTGGCTTCGCGGTTTAATGATTTTATGACTAAGGAATTAGTAAGCGGTTGCATCGATACCTTGATCAGGCACGGAGTGGAAGATAAAGATATTACAGTAGCCTGGGTTCCCGGCGCATTTGAAATCCCTTTAGTCGCCCAGAAAATGGCTAAGGCCAAAACATTTGACGCGGTAATTTGTTTGGGCACGGTTATCCGCGGGGCAACTCCGCATTTTGATTATATTGCTTCGGAAGCGGCCAAGGGAATTGCCAAGGTTTCTTTGGATAGCGGCATACCGGTTATATTCGGTGTAATTACCGCCGATAGTATTGAGCAGGCAGTAGAACGCGCAGGCTCTAAAGACGGTAACAAAGGCAGGGATGCGGCGCTTTGTGCAATTGAGATGGTTAATTTATCCGGGCAATTAAAATAATTTAATGAGAAAACGGACCAAAGCACGTGAATACGCTTTACAGATGCTCTATCAGGCGGATATTACCCGGTGCTCATGGAAGGAAATCCTGGAAAGTTTTTGGGAAAATAGTGACCTGAAGGAGGATTCTGAAGAGCTTAAGGATTTTTCCGCGCAGCTGCTGGAAGGCGTAGTTAAGCATATGCCGGAGATTGATAAGAAAATTAGTAAATATGCGGCGAACTGGCAGCTTGAGCGGATGGCATTTGTTGACCGCAATATTATGCGTTTGGGTTGTTTTGAGCTTTTATTCCGCCAGGATATCCCGCCAAAAGTCGCGATCAATGAAGCAGTGGAGTTGGCCAAGAAATATTCCGGCCTGGAATCCGGTAAGTTTGTCAATGCCATACTGGATCAGGTAAAGATTGAGAAAGAAAAGTGACCCCGCGCCTTCCAGGTATTCATCATTTTTTAAAGCGTTAGGGTTTAGGGGCATAAATATAGGAATAATACTGAATAAGAAGGAAGGTGCGGGGTGAAATACGCCGATTTACATGTGCATAGTTTGGCCAGCGACGGGACATATACGCCTGGGCAATTAATCAGGGAAAGTATTAACCGCAAGCTCTCTGCGATTGCCATAGTTGACCATGATACTGTAGGGGCAATTGGGGAGGCGACAGCCATCGCTGCGGGCACGGATTTAGAAATCATTCCCGGTATTGAATTAACTGCCCAATACGAAAATCAGGAGGTCCATATCCTGGGTTATTTTTTGGATTATCAGAACAATGCCTTGCTTGAGAAATTAAAATCGATGCAGCAAAATCGTATTGAGCGGGTTGGCAAGATTATAAGGAATTTAGAGGAATTGGGAGTGAAGCTTAATCCGGAAACTGTTTTTAATATCTCCGGGAAAGGCACAGTGGGCAGGATGCATATTGCCCGGGCATTAGTCAAAGATGGGCATGTAGGTTCAACTAGTGAAGCATTCCGCAAGCATATCGGGGATAAATCCCCGGCTTATGTTTTAGGGTTCCGCCTCTCCCCCCGGGAAGCAATAAAAATAATTAATGACGCAGGAGGGGTTAGCGTTTTAGCCCATCCCTATATATTGCATAATGACACATTGATTGCTGAATTCGCCAAGGATGGGCTGCAGGGTATAGAAGCTTATTACCCTGAACATTCCCAATCTATGATTAATTTTTATCTGGATTTAGCCAAGTCGCTGGACCTCCTGGTTACCGGAGGCTCGGATTTTCACGGCAGCGCAAAACCCGAAATAAAATTAGGCATGGTTAAGATACCATTTGAACTGGTGGAAAAATTACGGCTTGCTAAAAAATGATTAAAAAGACCGATGAGTATTATATGGGGTTGGCTTTAAACCTGGCGCTTAAGGCTAAGGGTAAAACTTCCCCTAATCCTTTAGTGGGCGCGCTTGTGGTAAAAGCCGGCAGGATTATCGGGCGTGGTTTTCATGCTAAAGCGGGGATGGCTCACGCGGAGATTGTTGCTTTGGAGCAGGCGGGTAAAAAGGCGCAAGGCGCGACTTTGTATGTTACGCTTGAGCCATGCGCTCATACCGGCCGCACCCCGCCTTGTGTTGACCGGATTATTGAAAGCCGGGTCAAGGAAATAGTGATCGGGATGATTGATCCTAATCCCCTGAATAACGGCAGGGGTGTTGCGCTGTTAAAGCAGAATAATATCAAAGTAAGGGTGGGGGTTTTGAGCCAAGAGCTGAGGAAGGCCAACGAAAGTTTTATAAAATATATTACTACCAGGATTCCTTTTGTTACGGTTAAAGTCGGCCAATCATTAGATGGCCGCATAGCTACGCGCTGCGGCGATTCCAAATGGATTACTTCCGATAAATTACGCGCTTATGCGCACAGGATACGTAAAGATTATGACGCGATTATGGTGGGGGTAAATACTGTTTTACGGGACAACCCAAGCCTTAATGCCTGGTTATCCCAAAAGAAGTTAATTAAAATAATCGTCGATAGTAATTTAAGTACCCCTGAGAATTCCAATATTTTTTCTCCTGATGCGCAGGTTATCATTATTACTTTACCGAGCCGCCCGGGCCAGGAGACAGAAAACCGGAAGAAATTATCCGCAAAGGCTAGGATCCTTGAAGTTAAGGAAAAAGCAGGCCAGATTAACTTGCGCGATGCCTTAAAGAAGCTGGCTCAATTACAGATAAGCAATATTATTGTCGAAGGCGGAGGCACGCTGATCGGTTCGCTTTTTGATGAAAAGCTGGTCGATAAGGTTTTATTTTTTATCAGCCCGAAGATCATCGGGGGTAAAGACGCTGTTTCTTCGGTAATGGGTAATGGGGTTAAGCGGGTAGACCAGGCGATAAAATTACGTGATTTAAAAATAAGGCGTTTTGGGGAGGAATTATTAATTGAGGCAGGGGTAAAATAAATGTTTAGCGGTATTGTTGAAGAGTTGGGTAGGGTAAAAAAAATAGCGCGCAGGGCAAATGTTACTCTTTTAGAAATTAGCGCCAAAGAAATCTTGGTTGATACCAAGCTTGGAGACAGTATCGCGGTTAATGGCGTATGTCTTACCGTGGTTTCTATTGCGGGCAGTTCGGTTAGTTTCGAAGTTATGGATACTACGTTTAAAAATACTAATCTCGGGTTACTTAGAATCGGCCAGCAGGTTAACCTTGAACGCAGCCTTAAAGTCGGAGACAGGATTTCCGGGCATTTTGTCAGCGGCCATATTGATTGCCTGGGCATAGTGCGCAAGAAAGGCTTGCGTCAAGGGAGTTTTGAGTTTGAGATTTCTGTTTCGCCCGAATTCATGCGTTATTGCCTGCCAAAAGGATCGGTATCTGTCGATGGGATAAGCTTGACTTTGGCTAAAGTTTCCGCAAACATATTTACTGTCTGCATCATTCCACATACCCTTAAAAATACCACTTTAAGCCTCAAAGGCCCGTCGGATAAGCTAAACGTAGAATTCGATATCCTCGCTAAAAAATCCTGATTAAAAAATCCTTTCTGTTATTGCGTATACTATATATTTCTGCTATACTTATTTTATATTTGGGATGAAACGGGGCGTGGCTCAGTTTGGTAGAGCGCAGCGTTCGGGACGCTGAGGTCACAGGTTCAAGTCCTGTCGCCCCGACC
>JAHFFR010000067.1:1390-5093 GCA_023247825.1 Candidatus Omnitrophota bacterium | reverse complement strand
AGCACAAAAGATAATAGTGATTGTGATTGCCATGAAACAAATCTTAGCCATCTTGAGTCAGGAATGACAAAAAAATCTTTCCTCTCTCGGCTGATATCTGTTTTTAGGTTTGCCTATATACAGATGCCCAAAGATATCGGTAAAGAAACACTCCTTGGCTTAGCCTTGGCAGCTTCCGTAGATTCAATAATGCCTGTCGGTTATTTGGTGAGACATTATTTAAAGGGCAGTATAGGTTATTTATTTGCTTTAATTTTTGGGCTCCTTATGTATATATGCGCAACGATGGGCGTGCCTTTGGTTGACGCCCTTATTAAGCAGGGATTAAGCAGGGGAGCGGGCTTTGTTCTGCTTTTAGTAGGACCCATAACAAGCTACGGGACGATATTAGTTTTAAGGAAGGAATTTGGAATGAGGGTGTTGGTCATATATTTAAGCTTGATTTCTATTATGGGTTTGATATTAGGTTATATCTTTAGCTTGATTTAAGTAACACTCTAACAAGACAAAATGGTAAAAGAAATTAAAAATGAAAAAGAAGTTTATTTTGAATGTGAAGCATGCAGGCTTTTATATAAAGAAAAGTCCTGGGCAATAAAATGCCAAGAATGGTGTTCTCAAAACAAAAGCTGTAATTTGGGAATAATTAAACACGTCATTAAAGATGGAAAATAAGAGTTTAGCCAGAAAATTTAAAGGAGGTGATTAAGATGAAGAAATATTTATTGAGTATCTTTTGTTTAGTATTAATGTTTGGCATTACTACATCCAGTTATGCCGATAGGAGAAGTTATGTCTGGACCTATGAATACCAAACTATGCCTAAGGGGCGGTGGGAACTGGAATACTATTTTACTTCTATTGTGCCAAAGTTCGAAAAGTCAAATGTGAATACTTTGAAGCCGCAAATAGAGTTGGAATATGGCATTACTAGCCATTGGGATGTAGCAATGTATCAGATGTATAAGATTAATAATAAAGGATCCGAAACTGATTCTAAGTACGATGGTTTTAAAATTCGCACCCGCTATAGATTTGGAGAAAAGAAGCAGTTTATAGTCGATCCTTTGATATACTTGGAATATATCCGTGATCCAAATTTTCATAAACCAAATGTTATCGAAGGCAAGCTAGTTTTAGCTAAAGACATCGGTGATTTAAACATAAGCTATAATCAAATCTTTGAAAGAAATCTGGAAAATAGAGGTAAAATCGAATCAGAATATGCTGTTGGTATAAGCTATAGCGTAATGCCAGTGCTTAGACTGGGCGTAGAGTCCAAGGGTAGCTACAGCGAGCGTGAAACGACTATTGGCCCTACTATGTCATGGTCAGGGTCATTATTAAGAAAAAAACTATTCGTTTCTCTGGGTGCTGCCTGGGGGGTAAATAGGAGGACTGATGATTTTCAGGCTCGTATGATTACGGGGATGCTTTTTTAAGGAGGAGAACATTAGGTTGAGACAGTTAATATTAATTGACAATTGTTTCTTGAGGTGGTTTAATAAAATATGGTGGGGAGGCCGTTAGCCGGCCTGAGAGTTCTGTGCAATGAGCAGATTACCCTTGTACCTGATCTGGATAATGCCAGCGTAGGGAAGAATTTAAACCCTTATGTATTGGCATAAGGGTTTTTTATTTTAAGGAGTAAATTATGATTATAAAAATAAACGGTAAGCCCGAAGAGGTTAAGATGCAATCAAGCCTTACTCAACTCATATTAAGTAAAGGCTTGTGCGCGGACAATTTGGTTATCGAGCACAATCTTAGAATTGTGCCGAAGCACCAATGGCAGAATATATCTTTAGAGGAAAATGATAGTGTTGAAATTGTCAGTTTTGTCGGCGGGGGATAATTATGGAAGATTTGTTGGAGATAGCAGGTAAAAAAATAAGCAACAGGCTTTTTATCGGCACAGGAAAATTCGCCAGCTATGCATTAATGAAGCGGGCTTTAGAAGAGGCTAATGCGGAAGTCGCAACGGTTGCTTTAAGAAGGGCTGACGCCGGTTCAAAAACCGAAAATATCATGGATTATGTTCCAAAAACCTGCCAAATTATGATAAATACTTCCGGGGCAAGGAATGCCGAAGAAGCGGTGCGTATTGCCCGCCTGGCAAAAGCAGCCGGCGCAGGAAACTGGATTAAAATAGAGGTTATCCGCGATAATAAATATTTGCTTCCCGATAATCTGGAGACGCTTAAGGCGGTTGAGATTTTGGCCAAAGAAGGCTTTGTGGTTTTTCCATACATGAGCCCGGATTTATCTATCGGCAGAAGAATGGCTGAAGCAGGCGCCGGCGCGGTTATGCCGCTAGGCTCTCCGATAGGCAGCAATAGAGGGGTTAAAACGCGCGAGCTTATTGAAATAATGATCAATGAGATTAAACTGCCGGTTATAGTTGACGCGGGATTAGGAAAACCTTCGGAAGCCTGTGAATGTATGGAGCTAGGCTGTGCCGCTGTATTGGTTAATACTGCTATTGCTGTTTCTGAGGATCCGGTAAAGATGGCGCAGGCATTTAGCGCCTCAGTTTACGCAGGCAGGCTTGCTTATTTATCAGGAATTCCCGTAACAGGAAAAATCGCCAGCGCCTCCAGCCCTTTAACAGGATTCCTAAGAGAGAATAAATGAGTTTCTATGATATTTACCTGCAGTATAAAGATTTCGATTTAGAAAAAGATTTAGAAAAAAGCAATCTTGATATAAGCCGTTTTATTTCTTTTCTTTCGCCGGA
This sequence comes from Candidatus Omnitrophota bacterium, assembly GCA_023247825.1. GTDB lineage: Bacteria > Omnitrophota > Gorgyraeia > Gygaellales > Profunditerraquicolaceae > UBA6249. Next base: position 2,356 of record JAHFFR010000067.1, on the reverse strand, counting down.
AGCTGAACATAATCTGGAAAGCATGGCTCAAAGAGCGCATGAAATAACCAAAAGGCATTTTGGCAAGACTATCCAGCTTTATACCCCCATGTATTTATCGAACTATTGCGATAATTCCTGCAGCTATTGCGGTTTTAATTTAAATAATAATATCGAAAGAAGAAGGCTTGATCTCGATGAGGTAGAGAAAGAGGCGCAATTTATCTTTTCTTCGGGATTAAAGCATATCCTTATTTTGACCGGTGAATCAAGGCTAAAGAGCCCGGTTAGCTACATCAAGGATTGTGTTAAAGTCTTAAAAAAATATTTTGTATCCATATCGATCGAAGTTTACCCTTTAACTGAGGATGAATACTTTGGGCTTATTGCTGAGGGAGTAGACGGGCTGGTGATTTATCAGGAAGTATATGATGAAAAGCTTTATGCAAAAATGCATATTTGCGGGCCGAAAAAAGATTATAAATTCAGGCTGGATGCTCCTGAAAGGGGCGCAAAAAGCAAAATGAGGAATGTTTCCATCGGGGCCTTGCTTGGCCTGGGAGATTGGAGGAAGGAGGTATTTTTTCTCGGGCTTCACGCAAAATACCTTCAGGATAAGTTTCCGGATGTAGAGATAGGCATATCTATTCCAAGGATCCGTCCGCAGATTGGCGGTTTTAAACCAATCAGCCAGGTAAGCGACAAAAATATCGCGCAGATAATTTTAGCCTTCAGGATTTTTTTGCCCCGTCTCGGCATTACATTATCTACGCGCGAAAATCCGGCCTTGAGGGAGAATCTTATTCCGCTTGGTATTACCAGAATGTCCGCCGCCTCTACTACGGCTGTTGGCGGGCATACGCTTTGCGCAAAGCAAGGGGATAGGATTTCGCAGTTTGAAATTCAGGACCAAAGAAGCGCGGATGAAATTAAAGTAATGCTTGAAAGAAAAGGATACCAGCCTGTCTTTAAGGATTGGCTGGATAT
>JAHFFR010000067.1:0-1290 GCA_023247825.1 Candidatus Omnitrophota bacterium | reverse complement strand
ATTAAGGTTGGCAGGAGTATTTTGGCTTTAGGCCATAGTGTTGCGGCAAAAATAATCGTGGAAAGGCAATGATAAAGAAAATTTATTTAATAGGAAACCCTAATGTCGGTAAAAGTGTTGTGTTTTCGCGCCTTACCGGGGTCCAGGTAATTTCTTCCAACTATCCGGGGACAACTGTTGAGATCGCTAAAGGATATTTACAGCTTAATAATGACAAAGTTGAAGTCGTGGATTTACCGGGTACTTATTCATTGGAGCCTGCCTCCGGAGCCGAAGAAGTAGCGGTATCTTTATTAAAGGAGCTTCCGAAAGAAGAGATCGCGGTAATTAATATTATTGATTCGACCAACCTGGAGAGGAACCTGCTTTTAACCCTGCAGTTAATTGAAGAAGGCTTTCCGGTAATTATTTGCATGAATATGTGCGATGACGCTGTGCACCGGGGAGTCCATATAGATACCGGGAAACTGGAGGGATTGCTTAATGTCCCGGTTATTTCAACCTGCGCAGTGACAGGAGCAGGGATAAAATTATTAATTCAGAGAATAAAAGAGGCAAGGCCGTCTTTAAGAAAAAAGCTTAATCATCCGGGTCGCTGGTTAGAAATCGGTGAAATCGTCCAACAGGTCCAGCGCCTGGAGCATCGGCATCATAACCTTAGGGAGCTTTTAGAAGACGCATCAGTGCGCCCGGTAACCGGATTGATTATGGCATTTGGTATTATTTATACCGCATTTAAATTTGTGCGTTTTATCGGCGAGGGGATTATCAATAAAATAACCGATCCGATTTTTTTAAATTTATATCAGCCTGTTTTAGAAAAACTGACTCTTTACTGGCATGAAAAAGGTTTTTGGTTTCATTTATTAATTGGTGATTTGATCAATGGGAAGATGGATTTTAAACAGTCCTTGGGAGTTTTAACCACTGCTCCTTATATTGAATTCGGGATGGTTTTGCCGTATGTTGTGTCATTTTATTTTATCTTAAGCCTCCTTGAAGATATCGGGTATTTGCCGCGCCTTGCAATATTATTAGATAATCTCCTGCATCGTTTAGGGCTGCACGGTTATGCGGTAATCCCCGTGCTCCTAGGTTTTGGCTGCAATGTCCCCGGGATTTTATCTACCCGTGTGTTAGAATCAAAACGTGAAAGGTTCATTGCCTCGACGATTATTTCCATCGGCGTGCCTTGTGTGCCTTTACAGGCGATGATATTCGGGTTATTAGGAAAATTCGGAGGGTTTTATGTTGGCGGTGTATATTTAGTATTATTCTCTTTAATTATTA
>JAHFFR010000021.1:16396-22127 GCA_023247825.1 Candidatus Omnitrophota bacterium | reverse complement strand
AAATTTACCTCTAAAAATTTATTTGAACGCAAGATTTGGGAGGTGGACAATAAACTTCGGCCGGAGGAAATTTATCATTCCGGTTTTTATCAGGATAAGCAACATGCTTATGTGGTTATTTCCGAGGGGTGCTCTAATTTTTGCAGTTATTGCGTCGTGCCGTATGTGCGCGGGCCCCTGCGCCACCGTAAAAAAGAAAAAATATTAATGGAAATTAAGGAAGCTATCGCGCAAGGAGTTACCAGGTTCACTCTTTTAGGGCAAAATGTTAACGCCTATTTAGATGGAAAGGTCAATTTTACCGGGCTGCTTGAACAGGTCAACGCGCTTAGCGGCTTAAAAGAGTTTGATTTTTTTACCTCCCACCCTAAGGATGCCGGCATTGATTCCTTTAAGGCAATCCGGGGCCTGGATAAATTAGCCAAAAAATTGCATCTTCCTTTACAGTCCGGTTCGGACAGGATTCTTAAAGAGATGAACCGGGGGTATACCGCAAAAGAATACTTGGCTTTGATTGAAACTTACCGTAAAATAGTAAAAGATGGCCAGCTGACTACGGATATTATCGTAGGGTTTCCGACAGAGACCGATAAGGAATTTAAAGAAACCTGCGATCTGGTTAAAAAAGCAGGATTTAACGCGGCTTATATTTTTAAATATTCTCCCCGGCCGCACACGACAGCCGCAAAAATTGCCGACAGCGTAGAAAGAGATGAAAAAGAAAAACGGCATAAACATATTCTTGATTTACAGAGGAATATTTCCAATAAGTTAAAGGGAAAGCGTGAATATGCAAAAAACTAGATTTTATTTTATGGTTTTGGCCCTTTTGATTCTTCCCCGTATCTGTTTAGCAGCAGATTTGGAGACTTTAAAGGTTGATTTTTTGCAAGGCAACTACCGCAGGGTTATCTTTGAAGGCCAAGCCCAGGTTGACAGAATTAACATTGGTAATACCGATGAGTTAAATTGTATTTTAGGCTTAAGCTATCTTAAAGAAGGGAAATTGGATTTAGCGCAAAGCAGCTTCCAGCGGGTGTTGAATAACCAGAAAAGCAAGTTTAAAGCCCAGGCGACTTTGGGCTTAGCGGATACTTTTTTAATCGGCGGCAAATTTCAGGAGGCCGAAGATATATACAATAAATTAATTGCCGATGATTCTAATAATAATCAAAAGGCAGCGGTATTATACCGTTTAAGCCAGCTAGAGTTTAAGCGCGGCAATAACCAGCTGGGAAATGATTATCTGTTTAAACTAAAAAGGGATTTTCCGCTCAGCCCGGAGTTGAGGTTGAGGAAGGCGCTTGAGATAATTAATCCGCAGCCTGGCGCGCCTTTAAAAGAAACAAGCCAATATTCTGTGCAGGCGGGATTTTTCTCAAATCAAGCTAACGCCGGCAAGCTTAGGGATAAATTATTAGCTAAAGATTTTCCAGCCTATATAGAGGAATCCGCCGGAGGTTACCGGGTCAGGGTTGGAAAATTTAAGACGCAAACAGAAGCGCTGGATTTAGAGAGCAAGCTTTCCAAAGAAGGTTTCGAAGCCAAGGCCTGCCCGTAGTATTTTATGCCGGAAGAAAAAAAGAAGAAAATTGTTTTCCTTGTCGGGCCCACCGGAATAGGTAAATCCGCGGTTGCAATAATTTTGGCTAAAAAAATTAACGCTGAGATTGTTTCCTGCGATTCTATTGCCGTATACCGTAAAATGGATATTATTGCTTCAAAGGCAACGCCAGGGCAAAGGAAAAAAATCAAACACCACTTACTTGATGTTGTTAGCCCCGCGCAGGAATATAATGTAGCTAAATACCGCAAAGGCGCGTTGGCAATTTGCGATAAATTATTTTTAAAAGGAAAGGTTCCTTTATTTGTCGGTGGCTCCGGGCTTTATTATTCAATTATTATTGATGGGTTGTTCCCGCATGTTCCGCAAGATAAATCAATCCGCGCTAAATTGAATAGGCAGCTGGAAACCAAAGGGAGTAAATACCTCTATAAAAGATTAACTAAAATTGATCCGGCGGCAGCGAAAAAGATCCATCCAAATGATGCAAGAAGGATTATTCGTGCCCTGGAGGTATACTTAAAAACAGGCAAGCAGATTTCTATGCTGCAAAAAAATAGATCCGGCCTGGGCAAAGAGCATGAATTAAATGTCTTTGGATTAAACCTAAAAAGGCCTGCGCTTTACAGGCGGGTTGATGCAAGAGTCAATCAGATGTTTCGTTTAGGGTTAATTAACGAAGTTAAACGGCTGCTTAAACATAAATTAAGCAAGACTGCTGCCTGCGCTATCGGGATTAATGAATTAAACGGTTATTTTAACGGATTGTATCCGCAAGATGAAGCCAAGCGCCTTATCCAGCGTAACAGCCGGCATTACGCGAAACGGCAGCTCACCTGGTTTCGAAAAGATAAGCGTATACAATGGATTGATATTAATAAAGCGGATTCACCCGCTCAGGTATCCCTAAAGATATGGAAAAAGCTCTTCTTATAAGTGTTCAGATAAAAACAGATAAAGGCCATTGGCGTATTGAAGATATCTCTTCGGAGTTGGAGGAGCTGGTCCTTTCAACTTCTGTTGAAATAATTGAAAATATAATTTGTATCTGCGAAAAACCTACGGCCAATTATCTTATCGGCAGGGGCAAGGTCGAGGAGATTGGTGTTATTGCCAGCCAAGAGGATGTGGATGTGGTAATTTTCAGCCATGACTTAAGCGGAACACAGCTACGCAATTTGGAAAGAGCAATAGGGAAAAAAACAATTGACCGCACACAGTTGATCCTGGATATATTTGCCCTCCGCGCAAAGAGCCCTGAAGGCAAGATGCAGGTCGAATTAGCCCAGCTGCAGTATTTACTTCCCCGGCTGACCGGTAAAGGAATAATGTTTTCAGATTTAGGCGGCGGAATCGGGACCCGCGGCCCCGGGGAAACAAAGCTTGAGATTGACCGCCGGCAGATCAGGAAAAAAATTGATAAACTAAAAGACAGCTTAAAGGATTTCAGGCTTCATCGCCTTACAACACATAAAAAAAGAAAGAGCAATAATACGCCCTTGGTTGCCCTGGTCGGTTATACCAGCGCGGGCAAGTCTACGCTTCTTAACCGGCTGACTGATTCTGCGCAAATTACTTCGGAAAAATTATTTACCACCCTGGACCCGCTTTCTAAAAGTTTACGGCTTCCTGGCGGGCAGGAGGTTATTATTTCAGATACCGTAGGATTTTTACATGACTTGCCGCACCATTTGGTCGAAGCATTTAAGGCTACTTTGGAAGAGGTAGTTGATGCGGATTTATTAATCCATGTTTTAGATGTGGCGGATCCCCGCCTGTATCAGCATAATCAGGCTGTGCTTAGTGTTTTAGAGGAGTTAAGCTCAGAAGATAAGCCTATTCTTACGGCGCTTAATAAAATCGATTTGGTTGAGGATCGCAGCTGGCTGGCTGTTACAAAAAAAGATTTTTCCGATTCAGTCCTCTTGTCGGCAAAGACAGGGGAGAATTTAGAGGTCTTAATTACCAGGATAGAAGAGCATTTTTCCGGCCTCCGGTTGAATATAAAAATAATCATACCGCACAGCCGTATGGAATTAGTCGATTTTCTCTATCGCAAGGCAAAAATAAATAAAATTGACTATTTGCAGGAAGGGGTCAGGATAGATTTGAGTATCGCCAGGCAGCTTTATAATCAAATAAGCCGGGATAAAGAGGTAAAAATTGTCTTAGGGGATGATTAGCACTCTAAGGATTTAACTGCTAATTTTATTGACAAAAGATTAAAATGTGTTAAAATTTCCTTTCGGCATTTAAGGGATTAAGAATGCTATAGGAGACAAGCAATGCGTACCGTTGATTATAATTCCCGCAGGAAATCAGTGTTGAACTCGGCGATTAACCGTTATATCAAGGATGCGGTTCCCGTGGCTTCGGATGATATTGCCGAGGAGTTTGATTTAAGCCCGGCAACGATAAGGAATATATTTTCCGAGCTTGATGAGTCGGGATATTTGAAGCATCCTTATACTTCAGGCGGCAGAGTGCCTACGGATAAAGGGTACCGGTATTATGTGGATTTTCTCATCCAGCAGATGGAGCTTGTGGATGATGAGAAACAGCGTATCCTTAAGGATTGCAAAAGGAAAATGCGCCGGCTTGATGATGCCCTGGAGAATACTTCAGAGGTTATCTCTGAAATTACGCAATACGCGGGGATTGTTTCGTTTTTAGAATGGCAGGATAAGATTTTTTATAAAGGGATTAGCCGCATACTGGACCAGCCTGAATTCAGGGATGCCGATAAGATACGGCTTCTGGTAAGATTAATAGAAGATAAGAAACGGCTGTTGGATATTATCAACCGGGATTTCTCCGGCGCGGTAAAGGTTTATATCGGCAGCGAATTGGGTTTTCCCGAGATGGAGAACTGTTCTTTGATCGTTTCAAGCTTTAAGCTGAAGAATCAGCCTTCGGGCAGGCTTGCGGTATTAGGGCCGATGCGTATGGAATATAACCATATTATTCCCGCTATGGAATATATTTCTGAGGTTTTAAACCGGATCTTGGAGGATTTTTAAAAGTTTATGGAAGAACAGAAGAATAATCAGAAAAAAGAAGAAAAAACGGTTACGCTGAAAGAGCCAGAGTATTTAGCGCTCTTGGAAGAGGCTAAAAAAGGCAAGGAGAGCTGGGATAAGATGCTCAGGAATCAAGCCGACCTTGAAAATACCCGCAAGCGCCTTGAGCGCGAGAAGCAGGAATTTATAAAATTTGCCAATGAAGGCCTGGTATTGGATTTGCTCAATGTCCTTGATGATCTTGAGCGTACGGTTGATTTGGCGGAAACTACCAAACAGGATCTTCCCGCTTTTTTAAAAGGCATAGAAATGATCCTGGCGCATTTATATGAAATGCTCAAAGAGCACGGAGTAAAACCGATTGAGGCTGAAGGAAAAAAATTTGATCCAAACTACCATGAGGCGTTAATGCAGGTTGAGAATAAAGAATTGCCCGAACACACTATCGTCGAAGTTTTACAAAAAGGATATCTAATATATGAGCGGGTGCTTCGAACCGCCAAGGTAAAAGTTTCTAAAAAAACAGGAGGATAACAATGGCAAAAGTAATCGGTATTGATTTAGGGACATCTAATTCGGCGGCTGCGGTTATGGAAGGCGCCAGGCCGGTGATTATTCCGTCTGCAGAAGGCGCGGGAGTCGCCTCAGGCAAAGCGTTTCCTTCTTATGTAGCATTTACTAAAGACGGCCAGCGTTTGGTCGGCGAGCCGGCAAGGCGCCAGGCAGCAATCAATGCTGAAGGCACCGTCCAGGCGGCAAAGCGTAAGATGGGCACGGATTTTAAATTCAAGGTTCACGGCAAAGAATACACCCCGCAGCAAATTTCAGCGTTTATATTACAGAAAGTTAAGCAGGATGCCGAAGCTTATCTTGGAGATAAAGTCGAAGAGGTGGTAATTACCTGCCCTGCGTATTTTAACGATAATCAGCGCCAGGCAACTAAAGACGCCGGTGAAATCGCGGGTTTAAAGGTCCTGCGTATTATCAATGAGCCTACAGCTGCCTGTCTTGCTTATGGTTTGGAAAAAACAGGTAAAGAGCAGAAGATCATGGTTTTTGATTTAGGCGGCGGCACGCTTGATGTTACGATTATGGAAATGGCGCAAGGTGTCTTTCACGTGCAGTCAACAAGCGGCGATACGCAGCT
>JAHFFR010000021.1:0-16296 GCA_023247825.1 Candidatus Omnitrophota bacterium | reverse complement strand
AAACAGGTAAAGAGCAGAAGATCATGGTTTTTGATTTAGGCGGCGGCACGCTTGATGTTACGATTATGGAAATGGCGCAAGGTGTCTTTCACGTGCAGTCAACAAGCGGCGATACGCAGCTTGGCGGCACAGATATGGATAAAGTCCTGCTTGATTATATCACCGGCCAGTTTAAACGCGAAACCGGAATTGATTTGATGAACGATAAGATGGCGGTGCAGAGAGTGCGTGAAGCAGCTGAGAAGGCAAAGATTGAATTATCATCTACTGTCAGCACCGATATTAATTTGCCTTTTATTACTGCCGATAATGCCGGGCCGAAGCATTTGACGATGAATATTACGCGCGCAAAACTGGAAGATTTGGTCGGCCCGATTATTGAAAAATGCCGCCATCCTATGGAGCTGGCGCTAAATGACGCCAAGCTAACTTCAAAAGAAGTTGACCGGATTATTATGGTCGGCGGCCCTACGCGTATGCCTATAGTCCAGAAATTCGTAGAAGATTACGTAGGCAAGAAAATTGAGCGCGGAGTTGACCCGATGGAGTGCGTTGCTTTAGGCGCCGCTGTTCAGGCCGCAATTATTACCGGAGAAGTTAAGGACGTGCTGCTTTTGGACGTTACCCCTCTTTCTTTAGGGATTGAAACACTAGGCGGGGTTAACACAAAGTTAATCGAAAGAAACGCTTCTATTCCTACGCAGAAAAGCCAGGTTTTCTCAACTGCCGCTGATAACCAGACGGCAGTTACTATCCGTGTCCTGCAGGGGGAGCGCCAGTTGGCTGATGATAACGTGGAATTAGGCAGGTTTGATTTAGTCGGAATTCCCGCGGCTCCTCGCGGAGTGCCCCAGATTGAAGTAAAATTTGATATTGACCGCGACGGGATTGTGCATGTTTCAGCCAAGGATTTAGGCACCGGCAAGGAGCAGTCTATACGTATCAGCGCTCCAAAGAAACTCTCCAAGGAAGAAATTGATAAAATGGTAAAGGACGCGGAGAAATTCGCAGCTGATGACGCGAAAAAAAGAGAAGAAATAGAGACGATTAATCAGGCGGATAACCTGGTTTATGCCACAGAAAAATCTTTAAAAGATTATGGCGATAAAGTGGGCCAGTCCGAGCGTGCTGATATTGAAGCCAAGGCCAATGATTTAAAGGCCGCGATAAAAGACAAAAATGTGGATAGGATAAAGAAGGGTATGGAAGAATTGACCAAGGTTTCGCATAAGCTTGCGGAGGAAATTTATAAGGCTGCCAGTGCCAAGCAGCAGCAATCGCAGCAGGGCCAGGCTGGACCGGGCGCAGGACAGCAGGATACGGGCGAAGAACCAAAGCAGGGCGGTAAAAAAGATGAGGATATTATCGACGCCGAGTATAAAGAAGAGGACAACGGAAATAAGAAATAAACAGAAATGTCTACTAAGCGCGACTATTACGAAATATTGGGAGTGCAAAAGACTGCCAGCATTGATGAGATAAAAAGGGCTTATCGGGAACTGGCGCTTAAATTTCATCCTGACCGCGTGCCGCATGAGCAGAAAAAAGAGGCTGAAACAAAGTTTAAGGAAATTTCTGAGGCTTACGCTGTTATTTCAGATGAGCAGAAACGCTCTTTGTATGATAATTACGGGCATTCCGGTATTGACCAGAGATACGCGCAGGAGGATATTTTTAGAGGCGCTGATTTTAGCAGTATATTCAGGGAAATGGGGGGCGCTGCCGGCGCAGGCAGTATATTTGAAGATATCTTTGGCGATATGGGGTTTGATGTTTTTGGCGGCAAACAAACAAAGGGTTATTCTTCCCACCGCAGGGGCAGGGATTTACAGATCGCGGTTGATATTTCATTAGAAGAAGCGGCTAAAGGCACTGAGAAAATTATAACGGTTCCGCGTTATGAGCCGTGCCAGAAATGTTCCGGCAGCGGAGCTAAAGCCGGGACAAAGAGGACTGTTTGCCCGCAGTGCAGGGGAGCGGGAAAAACTGTAGTTTCTAATGGTTTTTTTCAGCTGGCACAAACTTGTTCGCGCTGCGGCGGCCAGGGTTCAACTATTGGCACGCCCTGCCCGGATTGCCACGGTGAAGGCAGGGTTAAGATTACTAAAAAAATAAAAGTTAACATCCCGCAAGGCGTTGATAATGATTCCCAGCTGCGCGTGCGGGGAGAGGGAGAAGCGGGTTTAAATAGCCGCGGGGATTTATATGTGGTTATTGAAGTCAGGCCGCATGATATCTTTCAGCGGCACAATAATGATATTGTTACAACAATAAATATAAGCATGCCTAAGGCTGTTTTAGGAGGCGAGGTTGAGGTGCCGGCATTGGAAGGGAAATTGTCAATGAAGGTCCCGGCGGGCACTCAATCCGGTAAAATTTTCCGCCTTAGGGGTAAAGGGCTGCCGGATTTACACTCACGGGATATCGGCGATGAATTAGTCAGGGTGAACGTTGATATTCCTGAAAGATTATCCGCCCAACAGAGGAAGTTAATGGAAGAATTTGCCCGGCTTAGCGGAGAGGGTAGATAATATGCCTACTTATGAATACCAGTGTTTGTCCTGTGAACATCAATTTGAGATTTTGCAGGGTATAACAGAAAAACCGAAGACCAAATGCCCTAAATGCGGCAAGAAATTAAAAAAAATAATCTCGAGCGGCGCGGGTTTTATTTTTAAAGGACCAGGCTTTTATGCCACAGATTATAAGAAACAGCATAAACCCTCAGATAGCCCCAGAGTTCCTGCCTGCCCCAAGGCAAAGCAAGGCTGTACCGGCTGCGCGGAAGCGCGTACCGGCTCTTCCAGTTGAGCCGGGTGCTGCGCGGAAGCGCGTACCGGCGGCCGCTCCGGTTAGGGGGGTGCTGCCATTAATTTGTTGTTTTTATTAATTTTCATGTTAAAATATTTAATTAATGACTAACATAAAAGCTTTTAAAGCAGTTGTCTATAACCAAGAGAAGGTCAGAGATTTAAAGCAGGTTGTCTGTCCGCCGTATGACGTAATCTCGCCTTTTGCTCAAAGTCAGCTCCATGAGCGCTCTGCCCATAATTTTATCCATGTGCTTTTGGCAAAAGATTCTCCCCTCGATGATAAGCACCGCAGGGCTGGAGTAACATTCCGGCAGTGGCTCAAAGATAATGTGCTTATTCAGGATGAGCGCCCCGCAATCTATTTTTATAGCCAGCAATATGTTATCCGCGGCGAGAAAAAAACGCGCCTAGGGTTTATTTCCTTGCTTAAGCTTGGTGATGGAAAAAAATCTCCTGTATTCGGGCATGAAAACACGCACGATGCAGCAAAGCTTGACAGGTTTAAATTAATCAAACAGGTAAAAGCCAACCTTAGCCCCATATTTATAATTTTCCTCGATAAGAAAAGGATTATTCAACGGGTATTTCAAAAATATATTTTATCACAAGACGTCTTTATTGAAGTTATTGACGATGAAAAGACCGTGCATAAATTATGGCGTCTTGATGATCCGGATATCGTTAAATCGGTTGAATCCAGTATGGATAATGAAAATATGTTTATTGCCGACGGCCATCACCGCTATGAGGTTTCATGCGCCTTGCGTGACCTGTGCCGCGAAAAATTAGGCGAGCAGTTTAGCGGCGAAGAGGATTTTAATTATTGTTTGGCATATTTTACCAATACCGATATCCGGGGCCTGTCTATCCTGCCTATCCACCGCCTGCTTAAATTACCCAAGTTTGATCTCAGCGATTTTATTTTAAGGGCCAAGGAATATTTCGATGTTGATCAGGTAAAGGACAGGGCGCGGTTTTTCTTTCTTATGGAAAAAGCGGGCTGCTCGGAGCACTTAATAGGGGTATATAAAAATAAAAAATACTTTCTTCTGCGCTTAAAGAATGTAAAGATTTTAGATAAGTTAATAGCGGATAAGCCCAAGGAATACCGGACGCTCGACGTTGTTGTCCTTAATTATCTGGTATTAAAAAATATTTTAAAACTTGACCTGGATGACTTACCGAATATAAAATACAGCCCGGATCCGATAGAGTTTATGGATGAGGTTGACGCTAACCCCTCAAAAATAGCGTTTTTTCTTAATCCGGTTAAAATTGAGCAGATTATCAATGTTGCCCTCGTCGGTAGCAAGATGCCTCCCAAATCCACCTTTTTTTATCCCAAAGTTCTTTCAGGATTAGTAATCAATAAATTTGAAAAAGAATAACGATGGCCTTGTTCGGTAAACCAAAATACACAATAGTGCGGTTAAAGAAAAAGGAGATCCCCGACGGGCTATGGACGAAGTGCGAGGAGTGCTCCGAGACGCTTTATAATAAGACGCTGGAAGAGAATTTCAAGGTTTGCCCAAAATGTAATTACCATTTCGGGCTTACTGCTTATGAAAGAGTAAGCCTGATATTTGATAAGGATACATTTGGCGAGTTCGATAAGGATATGGCTTCTCTTGACCCGCTTGATTTTAAAGGGCCGAAGACTTACAAGGATAAATTAAAACAGGACCAGGAGTCGACCGGATTAAAAGATGCGGCGATATCCGGCGAAGGCCAGATAAATTCAAAGAGGGCGGTTTTGGCAGTGACGGATTCGCGTTTTATCATGGGCTCTATGGGTTCGGTTGTCGGCGAAAAAATTACGCGGGCCATTGAGTTTGCCACGAAAAATAAGCTTCCGATGATTATTGTTTCCGGTTCCGGCGGAGGAGCGCGTATGTATGAGGGGATGTATAGCCTTATGCAGATGGCTAAAACCTGTGCCGCGCTGTCACTCCATCAGAAGAAGGCAAAATTGCCGTATATTTCAGTGTTGACCAATCCGACCATGGCAGGAATTATGGCTTCATTTGCCGCGGTCGGGGATATAATTATGGCTGAGCCCAAGGCCTTAATCGGTTTCACCGGGCCAAGGGTCATTGAACAGACCATAAGGCAGAAGCTGCCTGCCGGTTTCCAGCGTTCGGAGTTTTTATTAGATCACGGCCTTATTGATATGATTGTCCACCGTAAGAATATGAAGAATATCTTAAGCCAATTGCTCGACTATTTGGGGTAACACGTATTTTAATCTGGCGGGCAAAAACGGGAAGAGTATGGCACAGGTAAGTTTAAGGAATCTTTGTAAAGTTTTTCCGGGCAATATCCTTGCGGTTAATAAGGTAAATTTAGGCATTGAAAACAAAGAATTTATGGTTTTGGTCGGCCCTTCCGGCTCCGGTAAATCCACTACCTTAAGAATGATCGCCGGCCTTGAGGATATAAGCTCAGGCGAAGTTTATATCGGAGATAGGCTGGTTAATGATGTCCCGGCAAAAGACCGTGATATTGCCATGGTCTTTCAGAATTATGCCCTTTATCCGCACATGAGTGTTGAGGAAAATATGTCTTTTGGCCTGCGGCTGCGGCATATACCTAAACAGGAAATCGACCAGAGAGTTAATGAAGCTGCTGAAATATTGGGTATAAAGCGCCTGTTGCTTCGTAAACCGCGTGAGCTTTCCGGTGGAGAGAGGCAAAGAGTGGCAGTGGGAAGGTCGATTGTAAGGAAACCTTTGGTCTTTTTGTTTGATGAACCCTTAAGTAATCTCGACGCAAAGATGCGCGTTCAGATGCGCACTGAAATTCATAAGCTGCATATAAGGCTGCAAACTACCATTATCTATGTTACTCACGATCAAGTAGAAGCTATGACTATGGGTGACCGTATCGCGGTTATGAAAGACGGCGTAATTGCGCAGTTAGGCGACCCCATTGATGTTTATGATCATCCGAAGAATAAATTTGTCGCCGGCTTCATCGGGTCGCCGCCAATGAGCTTTATGCAGGGCAGGATTATCAAAAAAGAAGGGAAGCTTTATTTTGATGAAGGTAAGATTCAGGTAAAGCTGGTTGAAGATATGTATAAAAAAATGGCGAATTATGCCGGTAGTGATGTGTTTTTCGGAATCCGTTCCGAGGATATTTATGACAAACTTTTTGTTTCACAGGCCCCGCCGGAAAATATTGTCCGGGTAAACTGCGAAGTATTTGAACCTATGGGTTCGGAGGTTTACCTCTACCTGAATACGGGCAAGCATACCTTTATTGCCCGGGTCAGCGCCCATGACCGTCCTGGCGTCAATCAGGAGATGGACGTAGTTTTTGATATGAGTAAGGTGCATTTTTTTGATAAAAGCACCGAGGAAACCATAGCTTAAGCTCTAATAACGCTCAATTAAGCTAAAAAAGCTCAATGCAGCAAAATACCCTCCGGAAGAATATCTGGTCAATTTTATTGTTACTGTCAATTATCCCTCTTGTAATAAGTCCTGTTTTTTTTCATCAAAAATTAAATTTAACTTTTTTTTCGGTATTTCTATTTTTAGACGTCCTCATTTTCTTCTACCTTTTAAAGCTTTTTAATGATAAAGCATCCCTGATTCAATCCCAAATCGAGCGTAAAGAAGAGGAAATAAATATTATAAATGTTGAGGGCAGGAAAAGCCGTGAATATGGCGGGGCGCTCACGTTTAAAATTACCCGTTATAATAATCTGAAAAAAGTAATTGAAAGCCTTAACCGTAGTTTAAAGCTCGATACAGTTATTAATGTTTTAAGCCGCTCGGTTTATTCGTTAATTTCAAATAGCCGAGGGATTGCGCTTTTTTACCTGGTTGATAATCAATACCAGAAGCTTAAACTCGCGTATTCTATTAAGGGCGACAGCGACTTGGTTATTCTATCCAAAGAAGGAGATATTTTTGACCAGTGGGTCCTAAGGCATTCCAGCCCGCTAATCATCGAGGATCTAAAAAATGATTTCCGTTTTGATTTAGATTCTATGCGTGGCCAAGCAATGCGCCTGGTCTCATCCCTGATCAGTTCGCCATTAATCAGCAATAATTCATTGCTTGGGTTATTGCGGCTTGAAAGCGAAGAAAATGGTTCTTTTAACCAGGATGATTTACGGTTTCTTTCCCTGGTCGCAGATCTCGGGGCAGTTGCATTGGAAAATAGCCTGCTTTTCCAAAAAACCCAGGATTTAGCCATTCATGATGATTTAACCGGTCTTTTTACAAGGCATTATTTCGTCGGAAGGTTAAAGGATGAAGCCAGGCGCTGCGCACGGCTCAACCAGCATTTATCGCTTTTGATGATCGATATAGATTTTTTTAAACAATATAATGATAAATTCGGCCATACCGCCGGAGATATTGTGTTAAAGAAAGTCGGCTCATTGCTAAAAGATGCGCTGGCCGACTTTAATTCTTTATTATGCCGTTTTGGAGGGGAAGAATTCCTGGTAATGCTATCGGGGTTAAATAAGCAAGAATCATTGGAGATAGCCCAGGATTTACGTTCGCGGATCCAAATGGAGAATATTACTTTACGCCGGCATGATACGCATATAACGGTTTCTATCGGGGTAGCAAGCATGCCAATTGATACAAAAGATGAAGATGACCTGGTGCAGAAAGCGGATAAGGCGATGTACAGCGCCAAGGATAGAGGAAGAAATAAAGTATGCTCAATTTGATATTATTTTTAATTATTACTTTGGCTTGGGTTTTATTCCTGCGCAATATTTTCTCCTGCCGCCTTAAGGGTTTTGAGGATAAAAACAAGCGCCTGACAGACGAACTTAAAGGATTAACCGATTCCAAAAAAAAGTTTGATCTAGAAAATACGCAGCTTAATAAAACGCTTGAAGATACCCTCGCGCTTTACGAGTTAACCCTGGATATATGCCGGAGCCTTGAAGAAGAAAAGGTTTTTTCGATTTTTAATAAGAATTTAAAGAAATACATCGGCATAGGGGATTGCCGTTATATTAAAGATGAAGCGGATTTAATTAAATACAAGGATCATATGATTTTGCCTTTAAATATCGAGGAGAACGAGGTAGCCGGATACCTGGCAGTGGATAGTATTCTAGAAACAGATAAAGAGAAGTTTGGGATCCTGGCCCAGCAGTTTTTAATCGGGCTAAGAAGGGCGCTGCTTTATCAAAAGGTCCAAGGGCTGACTATTACTGACGGGCTTACCCAGGTTTATTGCCGCAGGTATTTCTTGGAGCGTTTTGGCGAGGAGCTTAAGCGTTCAAAGAAGAATAAACTGCATTTAAGTTTTCTTATGATCGATATAGATAATTTCAAACAGTTTAATGACCGTTATGGGCATTTGGTAGGGGATGCGATACTGCGCCAGGTATCTAAGATTATAAGCGAAAATGTCCGGCAGATTGATTTTATCGGCCGTTACGGCGGGGAGGAATTTTCTATCGTTTTAGCGGAAACCGATAAGGAGCAGGCCAATTTTGCCGGCCAACGTATTCGTCAGGCGATTGAAGGAGCGACAATTAAGGCCTATGATGAAAAGCTGAAGGTTACCGTAAGTATCGGCATTTCTACTTTTCCGGTTAATACCCGCAATATGCAGGATTTGATTGAAATGGCGGATCAGGCTTTGTATGTTGCCAAGGAAACCGGGAAAAATAAGGTTTGTTTTTCTCCTGCCTGATTTTAAAGATTATCCCTTGAAAAACAATGTATTTTAATATAGAATACCTCACATGATTAAAAAATTTATCGTGGGAATAGATTTAGGCGGAACCAATTTAAAGTGCGCCTTGCTTGATAGCAATTTGAAGATTAAAGCCAAAAACTCATTTGACACAAAGAGTTTTGACAATAAAGAGAGGATAACCCAGGGGATCGCTGACTCGATAAATAGTTTTATTTTTAAACAAGGGTTAAATAGGTCTGCTATTTTAGGAGTCGGCATAGGCCTGCCCGGACCGGTAGATACTTTTGGCGGCGTCGTGCATTTTCTGCCGAATATCCCGGGATGGAAAGAAGTAAATATTAAAAATAATATTGAGCGTAAGACAAAGCTGCCTGTTTTTATTGATAATGACGCGAAATTAATGTCTTTGGCAGAAAGCAAAGCCGGGGCTGCGGCAGGATATAGCAATGCTTTGTGTTTAACTTTAGGAACAGGCGTGGGCGGGGGGTTGATTATTAATGGTTCCCTTTACCGCGGAAAAGATAATGCCGCCGGAGAGTTTGGGCACTTGCCGATTAATGAGAAAGGCCCGCTTTGTGGTTGCGGCTCTTGGGCTTGCCTTGAGGCTTATATCGGGAATAACGCGATTATTAAAGAAGCGGTTAAGATCTTTGGCCCGGAAATTTCCCTTGAAAAGATCAGCAGGCTGGCCAAAAAAAATAATGCCAAGGCTGTAAAATTCTGGAATGAAGTTGGAAAAAAACTGGGCGTGGCTTTAAGCGGGGTTATAAATTTACTTAACCTTGATGCTGTTGTAATCGGCGGGGGTGTTTCTTGCGCCGGTAAATCATTGTTTGGAAGTGTCAAGGAAACTATTTTTAAGCGCGCGATGAGTGTGCAGGCAAAAAGAGTAAGGGTATTAAAAGCTAAATTAGGGATTGATGCGGGAACAATCGGGGCAGGTTATCTGGTTAAGGAAAGGTTGGGGAAATGAAGATTTTTATTGATACAGCAAGTGTAAAGGAAATAAAAGAGGCTGCCTCTCTGGGGCTTATTGACGGAGTTACTACCAATCCTACTTTAATGGCTAAAGAAGGCCGCAGGCCCGAAGAGGTATTAAGGGAAATATGTAATTTAACCAGCGGGCCGGTAAGCGCAGAAGTTATCAGCCTTGATGCTGATGGCATGGTAGAGGAAGCGCGCCGCTTAGTAGGGATTGCCCGGAATATCGTAGTTAAGATTCCGCTTACCAAGGAAGGGTTAAAAGCAGTAAAAATCTTATCGCTGGAAGGGGTTAAAACCAATGTCACGCTTTGTTTTTCCGCGGCACAGGCATTGTTAGTGGCCAAAGCAGGGGCAACTTATGTATCTCCTTTTATCGGCAGGCTTGATGATATCGGGCAGGAAGGAATGAATTTAATCAGCGATATAAAAAAGATTTACTCAAATTATAATTTTAAGACCCAGATAATCGTGGCCTCTGTGCGCAACCCCATGCATGTAGTTAATGCCGCCTTGATCGGAGCGGATGTCGCCACAATCCCGTTTTTAATAATTGAGCAATTGATTAAACATGCGCTGACAGATATCGGTATAAACAGGTTTTTAGAAGATTTCAAGAAAATCCCCCAAGGAAATAATGCTAGATAAGTTCTCCAGCCTTAAGCAATTTAATCTTCCAGTCTTTATTTTGGCGCTTAGTTTTATTTTGAGCGCTAAATTAATCTTTGCCGAAGAGGCCAAGGAATCGTCGATAATTATTAACGGGGATAATGTCGAATATTCAACTGACAATAAAGAGGTTGTTGCGACCGGCAATATTGAAGTTACCTATAAGGGCTCAAAGCTGACCTGTAATAGATTAAAAGTAAACATGTTGACGAAAGAAGGTTTGGCTGAAGGTAACGCGCGCCTGGAGGACAAGAAAGGGGTAGTTACCGGAGACAGGATTGTATATAATTTTGCGGATAAAACAGGGGTAATCTATAATGCGGATTTTCGCGCCAACCCTTATTTCGGAAAAGCGAAGAAAATGGAAAAGGTAAGCGATGCCGAATTTACGGCTAAGGGCGGTTATTTTACCACCTGCAGCATGGATCATCCCCATTACCGTTTTGCCGCAAAGAAAATAAATATGTTTCCCGGTGATAAAATGCAGGCGCAAAAAGCCACGCTTTATCTTGGCGCTGTCCCGCTTCTTTACCTTCCGCGTTTTAATTATTCGATGAAAGAGCCGATTATGCATGTGCAGGTTGAGCCGGGAAAAAGCAAGGATTGGGGTTTGTATATGCTAAGTATCTGGCGGATGAACCTTACGGAGCATGCCAGCGGCAGGGGTTTTCTGGATTACCGCAGTAAATTAGGCTGGGCAGAAGGCTACGGCCTTAATTATACGGATTCCGGTTTTGGCAAAGGAGATTTTAAATTTTACTATACTAAGGAAAAGCAGCAATTTAAAAAATTTATAAGCGGTGAATCTTTAAACTATACCCGCTATTTTTTACGCTGGCGGCATAAGTGGGATATTGATCCAAGAACAAATTTTACTACCGAGCTTGTTAAGATTACGGATATGAGGCGGAAGAAAGATGCAACCCATCAATTTTTAAAAGATTATTTCTTTCGTGAATATGAGAAGGATTCTGAGCCTTTAAGTTATGGCCTGTTCCACCATTCTTTTAATTATTCCAGCCTGGATATACTTTATCAGATGCGGACTAATCATTGGTTCGATCAGATTGAGAAAAAGCCGGAGATAAATTATAGTCTGCCAAGCTTACAATTAGGCCAGACCCCTTTTTATTTTGAGAACACCAGCCAAATGGGTACTTATAATAAAAAAGGATCCGGCTTGGATGATGATTTAACAGATACTAGAATTGATACTAAAAATACCTTGTCGCAGCCGATGAAGGTCGCTTTCATACAATTCAGGCCCTTTGTTTCCAGCCGCCAGACCTTTTATGATAAAGGCGCAAACGGCCGGGACGAGATTGTACGCACAATTTTTTATAGCGGCGCGGATATGAGTACTAAATTTTTCCGCGTTTTTGATGTAAAAAGTAATTTTCTAAAACTTGATATTAACGGCCTCAGGCATGTAATTACCCCGACCATAGGGTATTTATATACGCATACGCCTACTATCCCGGGAATTAATATTAAGCAGATTGATTCCGTTGATTCAATAAACCGCGGCAACACCGCTTCTTTAAGTTTATCCAATAAGCTGCAGACTAAGCGTAACGGACAGAGCATAGATTTTGTAGATTTCTTGATAACTACTGATTATATAATTGATCCTAAAACCGGCGATAATGCTTTTTTAACTAACACCGGCAAAAAGTTGACCGGCCAGCTTGATGATGTTCTCTTCAAATTAAAGATAATCCCTTATTCCTGGGTCCACTTTGAAAGCGATGCTACCTATGAACATTCCGATCACGATAATGTCAACTATAACAGGTTTTCTTTGGTTAATTATGATTTATCTTTCGACCTGGGGAAAGAGCGGACATTTACGGTTGGCCAACGTTATGAAAGAAAAGGCTTAAATGAAGTTACTCTTGGGTATGACTGGCGGATTAGCCCTAAATGGAAGTTTTCCCTTTATAGCCGTTTTAACTATAAAAAATCAGCTACGATTGACCGCGGGTGGAGGGAGCAGCAGTTTACTGTAACGCGCGACCTGCACTGCTGGGAGCTGGAAATGAGCTTGGACAAAATAAAAAATAGCGGCTCAAGCATATACTTTACTTTCAGGCTTAAGGCATTTCCTGAAAATGAATTTGGATTTGACCAAACTACAGGCAGGAAGAAATCCGGAGTGCAATAAAATGAATATTTCTATAATTGGTTCAGGTTATGTGGGGTTAGTCAGCGGCGCTTGTTTTGCTGAATTGGGCAATCATGTTATCTGTGCTGACAATGATATAAAAAAGATAGCCGGGCTTAAAAAGGGGATAATCCCTATTTATGAACCCGGATTAGAGGAGTTGATTGCCGGTAACCTTAAAAATAAACGGCTCAAATTTACCTCAAGTATCCGCGAGGCGGTAAAGTCAAGCGAGATAATTTTTATTGCCGTAGGCACTCCTTCTTTAGGCAATGGCGAAGCGGATCTAACCGGCGTAGAAAATGTAGCCCGCGTCATTGCGCAAAATATGGATGGATACCGGCTGATTGTTGAAAAATCAACTGTGCCGGTTGAGACCTGCGCATGGATTAAAAAGACTATTGCCACTTATATTAAAAAGAAACATAAATTTGACGTGGTCTCTAACCCGGAGTTTTTGCGGGAAGGCTCGGCGATAAGTGATTTTACCCATCCTGACCGGATTGTAGTCGGAGCTGAAAGCCAGAAGGCAGGGCAGGTAATGACGCAATTATACCAGCCGCTAAACCGGCCGATCCTGATTACTAATATAAAATCAGCCGAATTAATTAAGCATGCCTCAAACGCTTTCTTGGCTACAAAGATTTCGTTTATTAACGCCTTGTCCCGTATTTGTGATAAGGTCGGCGCGGATGTAAAAGAAGTGGCGCAAGGGATGGGTTTAGATGCCCGTATCGGCCGTCATTTTCTGCATGCGGGAATCGGCTATGGCGGTTCCTGTTTCCCGAAAGACCTGGACGCGTTTATAACTATTGCTGGAAATCTTGGTTATGATTTTAAAATGCTCAAAGCAGT
This sequence comes from Candidatus Omnitrophota bacterium, assembly GCA_023247825.1. GTDB lineage: Bacteria > Omnitrophota > Gorgyraeia > Gygaellales > Profunditerraquicolaceae > UBA6249. Next base: position 3,132 of record JAHFFR010000021.1, on the reverse strand, counting down.
CAGGGATACAAACCAAGAGCAGAAAGAATTTGTTTTGCAGAAAATTAAAGAGGCGCTTTGGATTATAAAAGATAAAACCATTGCTGTTTTAGGACTTGCTTTTAAATCCAATACTGATGATTTAAGGAACTCTCCGAGCATTGATTTAATTAAGCTTTTACTGCAGGAAGGGGCAAAAATCAGGGCCTATGACCCCCGGGCAATGGAGAAAGCTAAAAATATCTTAAATGATGTAATTTTTTGCAAGGATCCTTACCAGGCATCCCAGGGTGCTGATTGCCTTATTATTGCCACTGAATGGAATGAATTTAAAGAGCTTGATTTTCTAAAATTAAAAAAAATACTGCAGCGTGCCCTCATAGTCGACGGAAGGAATATTTATGACCCAAAACAGCTCAAGAAATTAGGGTTTACTTACGTAGGAATCGGCCATGGCAGGGAATAATCTTCTAGCGGATCTGCGCAGAAAAATAAACAATAAACAATTAAAAATAGCGGTTATAGGTTTGGGGTATGTCGGGTTTCCGCTGGCATTGGAATTTGCTAAAAAAGGCATTAAGGTGGCCGGCATTGAGATAGACCGTGGCCGCCTTAAATCTATTGCAAACAAGTCGTCATATATCAGCGATATTACCAGTAACCAGTTAAAAGAAGCTTTAGCTTGCGGAAATTTTAAGGCCAGCGGAAATTTCTCCGATATTAAAGAAGCCGACGCTGTTTTAATCTGCGTTCCTACTCCCCTTAAAGGCAAAAATCTTCCGGATATCTCTTTTATTAAGAATGCCGTAGAAGAGGTGGCGCTGCACATAAAAAAAGGGGCCCTCGTGGTTTTAGAAAGCACTACTTATCCCGGAACTACAGAAGAGGAGATCCTGCCAATTTTCCAGAAACGGAATTTTAAGCATGGGAAAGATTTCTATCTCTGTTTTTCTCCCGAAAGAATCGATCCGGGCAACAAAAAATTCCCAGTTCATAAAATCCCTAAAGTTATTGGCGGCCTTAGCCCGCTGGCTACCAAGCTTGCTATGAAAGTTTATGGTATTATTATAAAAAAAGTTGTTCCTGTATCCAGCGCCCGGGCCGCTGAAACAGTAAAGCTTCTTGAAAATACATTCCGCCTGATTAATATCGGGTTAATTGATGAGTTGTCGATGATGGCGCATGAAATGAAAATTGATATCTGGGAGGTAATCCAGGCAGCCAGCACCAAGCCATTTGGATTTATGCCTTTTTATCCCGGGCCCGGCGTAGGAGGGCATTGTATCCCCAAGGATCCTTTATACCTGCACTGGAAGGCAAAAAGCTTTGGTTTTCATTCACGTTTTATTAAACTGGCTAGCGATCTCATAAATCATATGCCGCAGTACGTTGTAAAAAGGGTACGCGATGCCTTATTACAGCGTAATTGTAAACTTAAAGGGGCAAAGATATTAGTTATGGGGGTAACTTATAAAAAAGATATTAAAGACTTGCGAAAATCTCCGAGCATTGATGTAATTAATAGCTTAAAAAGGCAGGGGGCAAAGGTTTCGTATTCAGACCCGATTATTCCTTTTCTTAAGCTAAAAGGATTGGATTTAAAATCAGCCCGGTTGACTAATAAAAAGATTAAAGAATTTGACTGCGTGTTAATTGCGACAGACCATTCCGGGGTAGCCTACGCCGGATTATTAAAAAATGCGAAGTTAATTTTTGATACCAGGAATATTTTTAAAGGGAAATATAAAAATAAGGTAGAAAGGCTATGATGCGCAAAAAGATGGTTTTAATCACCGGGGGAGCAGGTTTTATCGGTTCGCATTTATGCGGGAAACTGCTTGGCAGTAATTATTCGGTAATATGCCTGGATAATTTTATTACCGGTAACCTGGAAAATATTAAACCGTTTTTAAAGGATAGGGATTTTCGTTTAGAAAAATGCAATGTTTCGAATTATATTGATATTCCGGGTAAAATAGATTACGTTCTGCATTGTGCTTCACTAGCTTCTCCAAACGATTACCTGCGTTTTCCGATACAGACCTTAAAAGTCGGTTCTCTGGGCACGCATAATGCCCTGGGTTTGGCTAAGCAGAAAAAAGCTGTTTTTTTGCTTTTTTCTACTTCGGAAGTTTACGGTGACCCGTTAGTCCATCCGCAAAAAGAAAGTTACTGGGGGCATGTTAATCCTGTCGGCATACGGGGCTGTTACGATGAATCCAAGCGTTTTGCCGAAGCCATTACCATGGCTTATCATCGCGTGCATAAATTAGATACAAAAATCGTGCGTATTTTTAATACCTACGGCCCTAAGATGCGCCATAATGACGGCAGGGTGGTTCCTAATTTCATCGGTCAGGCTTTAAAGAATAAGCCATTAACGGTTTATGGAGGAGGCCAACAGACCAGGAGTTTCTGTTATATCGATGATCTGACTGACGGGTTGTTACGTTTAATGCTTTCGAAAGAATTTGAACCGGTCAATTTAGGCAATCCTTGCGAGTTCACCATTATGCAGCTGGTAAAATTGGTTTTGAAATTAACCGGCTCTAAAAGTAAAATAGTATTTAAGAAATTGCCTCAGGATGATCCGCAGAAACGCCGGCCTGATATTACAAAGGCCAAAAAAATCCTTGGTTGGAAACCGCAAGTTTCCCTAGAAGCTGGCCTCAGGCGCACCATATCCTGGTTTAAAGGATAAATAAGCGGCGGGGTTGCAATCCCTTTATATATATGTTATACTTTTTGATAAACTAAAAATAGCCTGATTTAGTATTGCCATTATCATAGATATCTTAAGGAGGATAGATATGGTTTCAGATATTTTTAATCAAACTAATTTTTTGGATATACTTATTGTAATTGTATTATTCAGAATATGTTACATTGCAGCTCGAATGGGCCTGACCATTGAAATTTTTAAATTTTTAGGCGTGATATTTGCAACATACATCTCATTGCATTATTATACTTCCCTGTCGGATATAGTTGCCAGGAGTTTGTATGCGAAAGGCGTGCATTTTGAGTTTTTTGATTTGGTAATTTTCCTTGTTCTAGGGGCAGGAGGATATATAGGGTTTGCTGCCATACGCGGTGCTTTTTATCGCTTTGTAAAGCTAGAAATCATCCCGGTAATTAATAAATTCGGCGGGT
>JAHFFR010000020.1 GCA_023247825.1 Candidatus Omnitrophota bacterium | reverse complement strand
CCGGGTTCTCTACGGATGAAGAGGTATTAAAGCGCCTGCAGGAAAAGCACGCGCTGCCGGCCCTTTTATTAGAATACCGCCAGTTAACCAAATTAAAAAATACTTATGTCGATGCCTTGCCTAAATTAGTAGACCCTAAGACCGGCAGGGTGCATACTTCTTTTAACCAAACCGGAACTGAGACCGGCAGGCTTAGTTCAAGTAATCCTAACCTGCAGAATATCCCGATTAAGACCGATATCGGCAAAAAGATTAGGCAGGCGATCATTGCATCAGGTAAGGGTAGATGTTTATTGTCCTGTGATTATTCGCAGATAGAATTAAGGGTGCTGGCGCATTTATCCGGCGATAACACGTTGGTTAAGGCATTTAACAGTAACCAGGATATACACCGCCTGACCGCTTCTTTGATTTATAATATTTCCGAGCCTGAAGTCAACGATGATATGCGCGAGGTGGCTAAAAGGGTTAATTTCGGTATTATCTATGGCCAGGGCGCCTATAGCTTAAGTAATGACCTGGATATCCCGATGAACCAGGCCCAGGATTTTATTGATGCCTATTTCTTGCGCTATCCTAAGGTAAAAGAATACATCGACCTGCAGATAAAAAAGGCCGAGGAGCAGGGGTATGTTACTACGCTATTGGGCAGGAGAAGGTATATCCCGGAGATTAATAATAAGAATATGGGGATCAGGCAGTTTGCCCGGCGCCAGGCAGTAAATACCCCTCTTCAGGGAACCTCCAGCGACCTGATAAAGCTGGCGATGATTAATATATCCGGGCAAATTAAATCCCGGGGCTTAGGAGCTAAAATGATTTTACAGATTCATGATGAATTGGTTTTTGATTTACCTCTGGATGAATTAAATGTGCTTTGCGGTTTAGTTAAAGATAAGATGGAGAATGTTATGGAACTGGATGTGCCGATAAAGGTGGATATTAGAAAAGGCGCTAATTGGCTGGAGATGTCAGAGGTTGGCCGGTGAAGATAGCTATGATCGCTTCAGAGGTTGTGCCTTTTGCAAAAACCGGAGGGCTTGCCGATGTTGCCGGTGCCCTGCCGCTGGCGCTTGAATATTGCGGGCACGAGGTAATTGTTATTATGCCGCGGTATAAATGTATTACGGATTCTAAATTTAAGATTAATAGGGTTTCCCATGATATATCGTCTTCAGTTATGGGAAAAGGCATAAAGGCCTATTTTATAGAGAACAACGCTTATTTCAACCGCGACGGCTTATATGGGAATAAAAACGGCGATTACAAGGATAATTTAGACCGGTTTGCCTTTTTTTGCCGCAGGGCCATTGATCTGTTAAAGGAGATAAATTTCTGCGCCGATATTGTGCATCTGCATGACTGGCAAAACAGCCTTATTCCCGTTTACCTAAAGAATACTTATCCCGATAAAAGCTTTTATAAGAATATGAAATGTGTTTTGACTATCCATAATATCGGCTATCAGGGGATTTTTGGCAAGGAAGAGTTTGGCAAGCTTGGGCTTAACTGGAATATTTTTGATATTAACGGGCTTGAATTTTACGGTAAGGTTAATTTACTCAAAGGCGGGATAGTTTTCTCGGATTATATCAATACCGTCAGCCCTACTTACGCTCGCGAGATTCAGACAAAAGAGTCCGGTTTTGGCTTAGACGGCCTCTTAAGAGAACGTAAAGATGTTTTAAGCGGGATACTAAACGGCCTGGATTATTCTGTTTGGGATCCCAGCGCGGATAGGTTCATTATGCAGAATTTTTCCGGGGAAACCTTGGAAGATAAGGTTTTTGATAAAGAGGATTTACAAAAAACATGCGGCCTGCCGGTTAACAAAGATATCCCTGTTTTAGGGATTGTCTCGCGCTTAGCCGAGCAGAAGGGCTTTGATATCCTTGCTGAAAGCTTGAACAAGCTTTGTAAAATGGATTTGCAATTAGTAATTTTGGGGACCGGAGATTTAAAATACCATCAAATCCTTAAACACGCTGCTGAAAAATACCCCAAGACAATTTCTTTAAGCTTAAGGTTTGATGATCCGCTGGCGCATAAAATTTATGCCGGCAGCGATATTTTTCTTATGCCGTCAAAATATGAGCCTTGCGGGCTTGGGCAAATGATTAGTTTGCGTTACGGCACAATACCTTTGGTTTTTAAGACCGGAGGCCTGGCGGATACGATAAATTCGAAAAATGGTTTTGTTTTCTCCGATTATTCTAAAGAAGAGCTGCTAAAGTCAGTCCATAAAGCGCTGCTTGTTTTTACGGACAAGGCTAGGTGGATGAGCCTTGTAACAGGTGCGATGAAGTATAATTTTTCCTGGAAGGCCTCCGCCGATAAATATATCAAGCTATATGCTAAAGCAAAGACGGGATAAATTTGTTTTGGGGGTTACCGGTAATATTGCCTGCGGCAAAAGCACGGTTGCCGGGATGTTTAAAACGAAAGATTGCCTGTTAATTGATGCGGATGTTTTGGGACGCAGGTTATTGGCAGGCAACAGGGGAATTTACAAAAAGATTAAAGGAGTTTTTGGCCCTAATATTCTTAAGCGCGCCAATCGCATAGACCGGAAAAAATTAGGAAAAAAAGTTTTTGCCGATAAGGCGGCGTTAATCAAGCTCAACCGCATTGTACATCCGCCGTTAATCAGGGAAATTAGGCGGCAGATCAAAAATTCGGATAAGAAGATAATAATTTTAGACGCGGCTTTAATTATTGAAGCGGGCTTAAAAAAAATGGTTGATAAACTGGTAGTAGTCAAGGCCAGGAAAGAGCAGCAGATTTTGCGCAGCCGGAAAAATAAGCTGTTTGGAAAACAGGATATTGTTTTGAGAATGAAATCTCAGATTCCTTTACGGCAAAAATGCCGTTTAGCGGATTTTATCATAGATAATAGCGGCCAAGTCAGTGAAACCCGGAAACAAGTTTCCGAAATAAGGAGGAAGTTGTGGAAAAGTTAGATATTAAAAAGCTTAAAGACACCAAGATCAGCGAGTTAAATAAACTTGCCAAGGAATTGAATGCCAACGGCACAAGCGGCTTAAAAAAGCAGGACCTGATTTTTAAAATACTTCAGGCTCAGGCGGAAAAAGAAGGGTTGATGTTCGGGGAAGGCGTTTTAGAGATCCTTCCCGAAGGCTTCGGTTTTTTAAGAAGCCCGAATTATAACTATTTGCCCTGCCCTGATGATATTTATATTTCTCCTTCGCAGATTAGAAAGTTTGAACTGCGCACAGGGGATACGGTGAGCGGCCAGATCCGCCCGCCTAAAGAAGGGGAGAAATATTTTGCCTTGCTTAAAGTGGAGGCGGTAAATTTTGAAAATCCCGAGGAGGTAAAGGAAAAGGTGCTTTTTGACAACCTTACTCCGGTTTATCCCCGCGCGGCGTTTAATATGGAGACTAAGCCGGATGAGATATCCATGCGTATTATGAGCTTATTAACTCCTATTGGCCGGGGGCAGCGCGGTTTAATCGTCGCCCAGCCTTATAGCGGAAAAACCGTCCTGCTGCAGAAGATTGCCAATGCTATTACCACTAATAACCCGGATGTAATCCTTATCGTCCTGCTTATTGATGAGCGCCCGGAGGAAGTTACGGATATGCAGCGTAATGTCAAAGGAGAAGTAATCTCATCTACTTTTGATGAACCGCCGGAACGCCACGTGCAGGTCGCCGAGATTGTTTTAGAGAAAGCAAAGCGTTTAGTTGAGCATAAACGCGATGTAGTAGTTCTCCTGGACAGCATAACCCGCCTTGCCCGAGCCTATAACTCGGTGGTTCCGCATAGCGGCAAAGTGCTTTCAGGGGGCATTGATTCTAATGCCCTGCAGAAACCAAAAAGGTTCTTTGGCGCGGCCCGCGCAGTTGACGAAGGCGGAAGCCTGACTATTATTGCAACGGCTTTAGTTGATACGGGAAGCCGCATGGATGAAGTTATTTTCGAAGAATTCAAGGGCACGGGAAACATGGAGACCCAGTTAGACCGTAACCTCTTCCAGCGCAGGATTTATCCGGCAATCGATATCAAGCGCTCCAATACGCGCCACGAGGAGCTTTTGGTAAAACCGGATGTATTGCAGAAAACCTGGATTTTACGAAAAGTTCTAAATGAATTAAATAACGTAGAGGCCATGGAGCTATTGATTGAAAAATTAGGCAAGACCAAGAACAATGAAGAATTCTTAAACAGTATGAACCAGAAATAATAAAGGAGAAGGTAAGATGAAAGAAAAAGTGCACCCCAATTACAAAGAAAGCACAATTATTTGCGCCTGCGGCGAGACAGTTCACACCCGTTCAACTAAGCCCAGTATCCGCGTTGAGATCTGTTCAAAATGCCATCCGTTTTTTACCGGAAAGCAGAAATTGGTAGATTCGGCCGGCCGCGTGGATAAATTTATGAAGAAATATGGTAAAAAATAAAATGTTTGAGCAGTTAGAGAAGCTGACTGCGCGTTATTCGGAACTCGAGCATCTTTTAGCCAGCCACGAACAGATTGCCGACCGCGAGCAGTATAATAAATTGGCCAAGGAGCTTTCTGATATTAAAGATGCTGTCTCTTTGTTTGCTGAATATAAGGATCTGCTTAAGCAGGAGAGCGATCTCGAAGCTGTGCTCTCTGAAAAGCATGATAAGGATTTTCTTGAATTGGCCAAAGATGAGTTTAAAAACCTGGAAATAAAAAAAGCAGGCAAAGAATCAGAGCTCAAAAAAATGCTTGCCGGTGAGGACAAAGACGCCGGCCGTAATTGTATTATCGAGATCAGGCAGGGTACCGGCGGAGACGAAGCCGGACTTTTCGCGGCTGATCTTTACCGGATGTATTCAAAGTTCGCCGCGCTTTGCGGCTGGGTAATTGAGCCTATGTCAAGCAGCGTTAATGTTGCCGGGGGAATCAAAGAAATTATTTTCGGAGTAAAAGGAAAAGATTCTTTTCGCCTTCTTAAATTTGAAAGCGGCGTGCATCGCGTGCAGCGGGTCCCGGCTACTGAAGCGCAGGGCCGGATCCATACTTCTACGGCAACGGTGGCGGTATTGGTCGAGCCGGAAGAAGTTGATTTGGTTATTGAGCCAAAGGATTTAAGGATTGATACTTACCGCTCAAGCGGCCCCGGCGGCCAGCATATGCAAAAAACTGACTCAGCAGTCAGGATTACGCATATCCCAACCGGCACAGTAGTTGCCTGCCAGGATGAACGTTCGCAGATAAAAAATAAAGCCAAGGCAATGAGGATTCTGCGCGCGCGGATCCTTGAAGAAAAAATCGAGGCAGAGGCAAAGAGATTATCCAGCGCAAGAAAGATTCAAATCGGGACCGGCGACCGCAGCGAAAAGATCCGCACCTATAATTTCCCCGATCGCCGGGTCACTGACCACAGGATTAATTTTACTTCGCATCAATTAGAGGCAATCCTTGAGGGCCAGATGGATGAGCTTTTTGAGGCCCTATTAAAGGCAGAATCAGAGAAAAAGAATGAATGAGGCTGAATTAGTCTTAACTCATATTTTGAAATGCGACAGGCTATCTTTATATTTAAATAAAGATGCCGGTTTGGATAAAGATAAATCTGCTTTAGTTTCGGATATATTGAAACGCAGGATCTTTGGTGAGCCTCTGCAGTATATTTTGGGGTCCTGCGAATTCATGGGCTTAAAGTTTAAGGTAGACAAACGCGCGTTAATTCCCCGCCCGGAAACAGAAATTTTAGTTCAATCAGCGGTAGGGGAATTAAGGGCAATGAATAATGCCTGCCCCAAGGTCCTTGATCTCGGCACAGGATGCGGCTGTATCGCGGTGGCAATAGCTAAACTGTTCCCGCAGTCAATTACCCTGGCAAGCGATATATCAGCCGAAGCTTTGCAGCTGGCTAAAGAGAATGCCTGTTTGAATAATGCGGATGTTAAATTCCTGCGCGGAGATCTTTTTAACGCCTTGGAAAATACCCGGGAAAAATTTGATTTAATTATCAGTAACCCGCCTTATATAAAAGTAAGCCAATTAGGCAGTTTAGCTAGGGAGATATCTTTTGAGCCTCAAGAGGCTTTAGCGGCAGGTGTTGATGGCCTGGATTTTTACCGCCGCATAATTAACAAAGCGGAGGCTTTCTTAAATAATAATGGTTTATTAGCTCTTGAGGCAGGGATTAACCAGGCAGGATTGGTTAAGGCTATGCTTGCTAAGGGAAAATTTAGTGATATAAAAATAATTAACGATTATAATGATATTGAGCGTGTAATAATAGCCAGGAAAGGGAGCTCTTAAGATGGATAAACTAGTAATCGAAGGCGGGGCAAAGTTAAAAGGCGAGGTTACGGTTTCCGGGGCAAAAAACGCGGTGCTGCCGATACTGGCGGCAACTTTACTTACTGATGAGCCGTGCGTAATTAAAGGCGTGCCAAACCTGCGCGATACCAACAGTATGCTTAAAATTTTGCGTTCACTGGGAAAAGTTGCTGAATTTGACAAAGGCAAGGTCGGTGTTTGCGCGGGTAAAGCCTCAAGTTATATTGCCAGCTATAAATTAGTTTCAACTATGCGCGCTTCATTCTGTGTCTTGGGCCCGCTGCTGGGTAAATTAAAAAAAGCAAAAGTTTCCCTTCCCGGAGGCTGCGTTATCGGCGTGCGCCCAGTTGACCTGCATCTAAAAGGTATCAAGGCCTTAGGCGCTGATGTCAGTATCGAGTCAGGTTATGTGGTAGCCAAGGCAAATAAATTGCACGGCGCCTACATTTATCTGGGCGGAGTTTATGGCTCCTCGGTTTTAGCCACTGATAATGTAATGATGGCTGCGGTTTTAGCCCATGGCAAAACTGTAATAGAGTCAGCCGCATGCGAGCCGGAAGTAGTGGATTTAGCGGAATTTTTAATCAAGATGGGCGCCAAAATTAAGGGCCATGGAACTCCGGTAATTGAAATAGAAGGAGTAAAAAATTTGCATGGCGCGGTGCATTCGATAATAAGCGACCGCATTGAAGCCGGGACATTGATCTTAGCATCCTTAATTACCGCAGGAGATGTATTAATCAAAAATGCGCAATATAAACACTTGGGCGCGCTCCTTGATAAATTAGATGAAGCCGGCGCGCATATCAGCCGCTTAGACGGAGCTTTGCACGTTAAGGGAAATAAGAAATTAAGGGCGATTAACATTACTACGCTTCCGTATCCGGGGTTTCCTACTGATATGCAGGCGCAGATGATGAGTTTAATGTCGGTAACCGGCGGGATAAGCGTTATTACCGAAAAAATTTACCCTGACAGGTTTATGCATGTTTCCGAGCTTAACCGTATGGGCGCGCAAATTCAAAGAGAGGGGCCGCATGCTATTGTAGAAGGGGTCAAAAATCTAAGCGGCGCTCCGGTTATGGCAAGCGACCTGCGTGCCTCCGCCGGTTTAGTTTTAGCCGGCTTGTCCGCGCGCGGGGAGACATCAATTTCAAGGATTTATCATTTAGAGCGCGGTTATGAATTTATCGAAGAAAAATTAATTAACCTGGGCGCCAAGGTCTGGAGAGAAAAAGAATGATTTTAATGATTGATAATTACGACTCCTTTACCTATAACCTTGTGCAGTACCTGGAGGAACTGGGCCAGAAAGTTTTGGTATTTCGCAATGACGCCCTTAGGGTTGGGGATATTAAAAAACTTAATCCGGATCAAATTGTCATATCCCCGGGGCCGGGCAGGCCGGAGGATGCGGGTATCTCCTGCGAAGTTATAGGCGCCTTGAGCGGGAAAATTCCTATCTTAGGAGTCTGCCTTGGGCACCAGGCAATAGGTTATTTTTTTGGAGGAAAAATCGTGCAGGCCAGGCGGCTGATGCATGGCAAGGTCTCCAAGATTTATCATAACAAGCAGGACATTTTTAAAAATGTCCCCAACCCTTTTTTAGCCACACGCTATCACTCTTTATTGGTGGATAGAAAAAGTTTGCCGCCTTGCCTTGCGATAACCGCCTATACGGATGAAAATGAAATTATGGGATTAAAGCATAAAGAATATCCTGTCTGGGGAGTGCAGTTTCACCCTGAATCCATACTTACCAAAAGCGGCAAGCAGATTTTAGGTAATTTTATCAAGATAAAATGATTAAAGATTTAATTAAACAGCTTGCTGATAAAAAAGATTTGACTGAAGCGCAGATGCAGCAGGCAATGCAGGAGATCTTAAGCGGTTCAGCTGACACCGCGGATATTGTCGCTTTCTTAACCTCATTAAATGATAAAGGCCAGACAGTTAAGGAGTTAACCGCGGCGGTGAATGTAATGCTCAAATATGTTGAGCCGATTATTGTTGACAGGCCAAACATACTGGATACCTGCGGCACCGGCGGAGATAACTTAGGCACGTTTAATATTTCAACAATTACTGCTTTGGTGGCAAGCGGCGCGGGAGTTACTGTGGCTAAGCACGGCAACCGTTCTGTATCCAGCAAATGCGGCAGCGCCGACATCTTAGAGGCTTTGGGCGTTAATATTAATATGGACAAGGCAAAAATTAAGAAATGCCTTGAAGAAATAGGCATTGCTTTTTTATTTGCCCCAAACCTGCATCCGGCAATGCGCCATGTCATGCCGGCCCGAAAACAGATTGCCAAAAAGACCATATTTAATATTTTAGGGCCTTTGATTAATCCTGCGCGCGCAACTAACCAGTTAATCGGCGTATATTCTAAGGAGTGGGCAAGGCCGCTGGCGCAAGTCCTGCATAATTTAGGCTCAAAGCATATTTTAGTGGTGCATGGCGCAGATGGCCTTGATGAGATAACCACTTGCGATAAAACATATGTTGCTGAGGTAGCCGGCGGATCACTAAAAGAATATGAAATTACGCCGGAAGATTTTGGCATAAAAAGGGCGCGTTTAAGTGATTTATCAGGCGGTTCTGTAGTTGAGAATGTAAAGATTGCCCAGGATGTATTGGCCGGAAAGGCCGGGCCTAAGCGGGATATCGTTTTGTTTAATGCAGCCGCTGCGATTTATGCCGCAGATAAAGCTAATACAATTTCCGAGGGAATGATGCTTGCGGAGAAATCAATTGAAACAGGCGCGGCATTAAAGAAGCTGCAGTTATTAAAGGAGTATTCGCGATAAAATGGCAAAAACCGACAGATTAAAAGAGATTGTCGCAAAAAAGAAGGAAAGGATCGCCTTAGCCAAACAGCAGTTAAGCGAAGAAGATTTAAAAGCAAAGTTAACCGGCCTTGCGGCTACCCGGCCGTTTAAAGAGGCAATCAGTAAGCCGCGGCAGATTTCACTTATTGCCGAAATTAAACAGTCTTCGCCTTCCAAAGGGATGATTCGCCAGGATTTCAATTTAGGCCAAATCGCCCAAGCATACCAGGAGGCAGGGGCGCAAGCAGTTTCCGTGTTAACTGAAGAGGATTTTTTTGCTGGTAAGGCCGCTTATTTAAATGAAGTAAAAAATATATTTAAAGGCCCGGTTTTAAGAAAGGATTTTATTTTAGAAAGCTATCAGGTTTATGAATCGCGTTACCTGGGGGCTGATGCGATTCTGTTGATCGCGGATTTATTGACCAAAGAAAAGTTAGTTGAATTAATGCAGATTGCCGATAGCCTTGGCCTTGATTATCTGGTTGAGGTGCATGATGAAAAAGAGCTAAAGAAGGTGCTCAGTTTAAAGGTCCCGATAATCGGAATTAATAACCGTAATTTAAGGACCCTTGAGGTGGATTTTAAGACTACTGAAAAATTATTTACTTTGATCCCGAAAGATAAAGCGGTGGTTGTGGAGAGCGGGATCAAAAATTCCCAGGATGTTTTATTCCTGAAGATCCTGGGTGCCAGCGCGGTATTAATCGGCACTGCCTTTATGGAAGCAATGGAGATAAAAAGTAAAGTGGAAGAGATAATGGGATGGTGAAATATCGTCATTCTGAGCCCCGAAGGGGCGAAGAATCTAAATTATTAGTGAAGGTTAAGGTTTGCGGGATTACCAATTTAGAGGATGCTTTAGCCTGTTTTTTTTCCGGCGCGCATGCCTTGGGATTTGTTTTTTACAAAAAAAGCCCGCGTTATATCAGCCCGCTATCAGCAAGGAATATATCGCGCCTTTTGCCGAAAAAAATTAAGCGCGTGGGGGTTTTTGTTGATGAAAATGTTTCAACGGTTAAAAAAATCGCCGAGCTTTGCAATTTAGATATGCTGCAATTTCACGGGCATGAATCTGCCGAGTATTGCCGGAAATTTAAAGGCTGCAAGGTTATTAAGGCATTTAGAATAAACAAAAAAGAAGATTTAGCCGGCATATCTAGATACAGGACCTTTGCTTATTTATTCGACAGTTTCTCAAATACTGAATTAGGCGGCACGGGAAATAAATTTAACTGGAAAATACTTGCGCAAACAGCTAAAATGAAGCCTATTATATTTTTGTCAGGCGGGCTGGCTTGCGGCAATGTGCGCCGGGCAGTTAAATTGTTAAAACCCGATTGGGTGGATGTTTCAAGCAGTTTGGAACTTGCGCCCGGAAAAAAAGACCACAAAAAGATTCAGAGATTTATTCAGGAAACTTTAAGATGAAAGATAAAATACCGGATAAAACAGGGCATTTTGGCATCTTCGGAGGCAGGTTCGTCCCCGAGACGCTGATTTATGCCCTTGATGAACTGGAAAAAGAGTATTCCCGGGCAAGGAAGGATAAAAAATTTGCCGAAGAGTTTGGCTATTATTTGCGCGAATATGCCGGCAGGCCCACCCCGTTATATTTAGCTAAAAACCTAAGCCGGTATTTGGGAATAAAAAAGATTTATCTAAAAAGAGAAGATCTCCTGCATACCGGAGCGCATAAAATCAACAATACCTTAGGCCAGGTGCTTTTGGCGGTTAAAATGGGCAAGAAGAGGTTAATTGCCGAGACCGGCGCAGGCCAGCATGGAGTTGCGACAGCAACTGTTGCGGCATTATTTGGATTAGAATGCGACGTATATATGGGGGAGGAAGATATCCACCGCCAGGCATTGAATGTCATGCGTATGAAGTTATTGGGCGCTCGAGTAATCAGCGTAAAAAGCGGAACGCAGACTTTAAAAGACGCGATGACCGAAGCTTTGCGTGATTGGGTAACCAATGTGCGCAATACTTATTATGTTATCGGCACGGTTGCCGGGCCGCATCCGTATCCTGAGATGGTGCGTAATTTTCAATCTGTGATTGGAACTGAGGCAAGGGCCCAAATTTTAAAAAAGGAAAACCGCCTGCCGGGTTATTTGGTTGCTTGTGTCGGAGGCGGCAGTAATGCCATAGGCCTGTTCCATCCTTTTTTTAATGACAAAAATGTAAGGATGATCGGAGTTGAAGCCGCGGGTTTAGGGCTATCAAGCGGAAAACATTCAGCAAGCCTTGAGGCCGGGGAAGTTGGAATATTGCACGGCTCTAAATCGAAGATTTTGGAGGATAAATTCGGCCAGATAAAGAATGCGCATTCCATAGCCGCAGGCCTTGATTATCCCGGTGTCGGGCCGGAGCATGCTTATTATCAAAAAATAAAACGGGCTGATTACGCGGCAATTACCGATAAAGAAGCCCTTGAAGGATTTAAATTATTATCTCAAAGGGAAGGGATTATCCCGGCGCTGGAATCCGCGCATGCCATTGCTTATTTAAAAAAGTCAGGCAAGATTTTTAAGAAAAACGCGATAGTTATTGTCTGCCTTTCCGGAAGAGGGGATAAGGATTTACATGAATCGCATTGAAGAAAAATTCCGCCAACTGAAAGCAAAGAATAAGAAAGCATTTATTGCTTTTATAACCGCGGGTTTCCCGGATTTATCCACGACAGCTAAGCTCGTTTTAGCCTTAGAAAAAAATGGCGTTGATATAATCGAATTGGGAGTACCTTTTTCCGATCCTTTGGCTGACGGACCGGTGATCCAGGATGCCTCGGCATATTCCCTTAAAAAAGGGACAAACCTGCCGAAGATTTTGAACTTGGTAAAAAATTTACGCAAGAAAACCAACCTGCCGATAGCTCTAATGACTTATTACAATCCTGTTTTTCATTTCGGCGACAGGCATTTTATTAGCAAGGCGGTGCTTGCAGGGGTTGATGGAGTGATCATCCCGGATTTGCCGCCCGAAGAAGCGAAAGACTTTATTCATTACGCAAACAAAGCCGGCCTGGCTAACATTTGTTTTGTCGCCCCGACCAGCTCTACTGCGCGGATTAAAGCAATATCAAAAAAAGCGAAAGGTTTTATTTATTATGTTTCTTTGACCGGAGTAACCGGCAGGCGTAAGAACTTAAGCGCGGATTTAAAAACCAATCTTGCCAAAATCAAAAAATTGACCTCTTTGCCTGTTTGCGCGGGATTCGGTATTTCTAATGCGCGTCAAGCCAGAGAGGTGTCTAAAATTTCCGACGGAGTAATTATCGGCAGCGCGATCGTAAGCAAGATAAAAAATAATATCGGGTGTTCCAGCTTAGTGCAGAGGGTGTCCAGTTTTGCCAAAAGCCTTAATGTATAAAAAGAACAAATTAAATAATGGTTTAAGGATAATTTCAAAACGCCTCGATGGCGTGCAGTCCGTATCTTTGGGGGTCTGGATTAATACCGGGGGCCGTTATGAAACAGCCGCCCAGAAAGGGATTTCGCATTTTTTAGAGCACCTGCTTTTTAAAGGCAGCAAAAAATACTCCTGCCGCGCGATCAAGGAATCAGTTGAAGGAGTAGGCGGCTCATTAAATGGTTTTACCTCCGAAGAGCTCACCTGCTATCTGGTTAAAATCCCCAATCGTTATTTATTATCCGCCCTGGATATTCTATCCGACATAGTAGCCAATCCATGCTTAAAGCAGGCGGATATTGAAAAAGAAAAAACAGTTATTCTGGAAGAGCTTAAGATGTACCGGGACCTTCCGCAAAGCTATGTTTATGAGTTGCTGGATGAATTGCTCTGGCCGGCTCAAGCCCTTGGCTCTCCGGTAATCGGCACAGTTGAATCAGTAACAAATATCAACCGCCAGAGCCTGAAATATTATCAGGCCAGCCATTATACGCCGGCTAATATTGTAATCAGCGCGGCAGGGCTGGTAAACCATGATTTACTGGTAAAAAAAGTTTCCGCTATTTTTCCATCGCAGAAAGAAGCTAAATTAAATACATTTATACAGGTTTTGGAAAGCCAAACCAAGCCGCAGTTAAAAATTTTTCATAAGGATACCGAGCAGACGCATATGGCTTTAGGGTTCCATGCTTTAAAGCGCGATCATCCTTTAAGGCATGCCCAGGGGATATTGCATATAATCTTAGGCGCAAATATGTCCAGTCGCCTTTTTAATGAAGTCAGGGAAAAAAGAGGCCTGTCTTATGAGATTGGCACGGCTCTCAGGCGTTTTGCCGATACAGGGGCGTTTCTTGTGCACGCGGGGATTGATAATTCTAAAGTAGAGGATGCTTTAAGTTTAATATTTAAAGAGTTGGGCAAAACTAGAAAATCTCTTCTTCGCCCTGATGAATTCAGGCGCGCGAAAGAATTTTACCTGGGCCAGCTGGCCTTGGCATTAGAGGATACCATGGAATATATGCTCTGGATGGGCGAAAGTGTCGCCTGCCTGGATAAAGTGTATACGCTTAAGCAGGTTATCAGAGAGGTAGATAAGGTGGCCTTAGAAGATGTGCGCCGGGTCGCCGGACAGATATTTAACAATAAGGCAATTAACCTGGCCTTAATCGGCCCGCTTGGAAGCAAAGAGAAAAATATATACGCAAGACTTAATTTAGGATAAAGATGATAGTATTCTTGATTTTATTTGTTTTAGCAGTCCTTTCTTTCTTTTTTTCGGCCTCAGAGACTTCGCTTATCGGTTTGAGTAAAATCCGGCTGCGCCATATGCTGCAAAAAGGGATTAAGCGCGCTCACAGCATCCAGCGGCTGGTAACCAAGCTGGATAAGGTAATTGCCGCCATACTTATCGGAAACAATATTGTTAACATCGCTGTTTCATCAATTGTAACCGGGATCTTTGTCCAGATTTACGGCTACCGCTGGGGCGTTGTTATTTCAACTTTTGTAACCACGTTATTTCTGCTTATTTTCTGCGAAGTAACTCCGAAAATACTTTCCGCAAAGCATACCGAGAAGATGGCGTTATTTACTGCCCCGTTGATGGAGGCAGTGATTGTAATTTTTAAGCCGTTAATAATATTCTTTATCGCAATCAGTAATTTTATCCTGAAGGTTTTCGGCATAGGCCCGGTTAAAAAATCGCCTTTGATTACCGAAGAGGAATTAAAGACGATGATTGAGATGGGGCAGGAGGAGGGGGTTTTAAGCGAAGAAGAACGCAAGATGCTTCACCGCATCTTTGAATTCGGGGATACCAGGCTCATAGACGTAATGGTCCCTAAGGATAAAATTGTTGCGGTGAATATTAATACCACTTCCGATGACCTGTTGAATATATTCGTGGAGGAAGGGCATGCCCGGCTTCCGGTATATAGCGGCGGCCCGGATAATATAGTAGGCATAGTTTATGCCCATGACTTGCTTTATATACTGCGCGAAAAAGGATTGTTTCTGCTGCAGGATTTGCTCCATGACGCCTGTTTTGTTTCCAGCACAACACGCGTAAACGACCTTTTAAAAAGGTTCCAGGCAGAGAAAATGCAGATTGCGATTATAGTTGATAAGGACAAGAAAGCCCTGGGATTAGTTACATTGGAGGATTTGATAGAAGAGATCGTAGGTGAAATAGAAGAAGAATATTCCAAAAGAAGGAAAAAAACATTAATTTGACATTAGAATTAAGCTGTGATAATATTAATCAATTCGTCCCGCAAAGGCGGGCTCATTTAAGGAGGAATACAGATGGCTGAAACAGGATATTGCGTAAAATGCAAAGGCAAGAAAGATATGAAAGATGAGCAGAAGGTGACCATGAAGAATGGCCGCGCAGCAGTTAAAGGTAAATGCCCTGACTGCGGGACCGGAATGTATAAGATTTTGGGTAAGGCTAAGTAAGGAGTAAAAAATAGAATCGAAACAATTAGCGCAGTGCATCGCCCATGTTGCCAAGAGCAAGAAGGCGGAGAAAGTCGTTATTCTTGATGTTTCCAAGGTAGCTGGGTTCTGCGATTATTTCGTGATTTCCAGCGGAAATTCCCTCAGGCAGGCTATAGCGATAGCCCAGGCAATTCAGGAAGACCTGGAAAACAGAAAAATAAAATCTCTCTCCAAGGTTTCACCGAAGGATGAATCCGGCTGGATAGCTTTGGATTATGTCTCGGTGATTTCACATACGTTCTATAAACCTGTAAGAGAGTTTTATTCTTTAGAGGGGCTTTGGTCTGACGCAAAAAGGGTAAGGGTTATTGCCCCTAAAAATGCAGAATGATATTCAGGAGAAACTTACAGCTTTAGTCAGCCGCTGCCTGGAGCATCTTGGCTGGCTTGAAGAATATAAAGAGAACATCCCGCTTGATCTTCCTACCGACAACCGCTTCGGTGATTTTACCGTCAATATCGCTTTAAAATTAAGCAAGATCCTAAAAAGATCCCCGCAATTAATTGCCGCAGAATTAGTCGACTGCCTTGAAAAAGAAATAATAAAATCAAAATTAAGTGATTTAATCTCTAAGGTAAAAGTGGAAGGTGCCGGGTTTGTGAATTTTTATCTTAACGCGGGTTATTTTCACGCAAAGCTTAAAGAAATAATTTCTTGCGGCAAAGAGGCATTAAAGCTGGATTTGGGAAAAGGGAAGAAAGTTTTGATTGAATTTGTCAGTGCGAACCCAACCGGCTGTCTGTCAGTTGCCCATGCGCGCCAGGCGGCAGTAGGGGATTGTTTTGCCAATATCTTAGAATTTTTAAATTTTGATGTCCGGCGCGAGTATTATTTAAATGATGAGGGCAACCAGATCAATATTCTCGGGTTATCCGTAGAATTACGGCTTAAAGAGTTAAAAGGCGAAAAAATAGAGTTTCCGGAAAACTATTATCAAGGGGATTATATCTACGATATAGCCCGCCAGGCGGATATAAGGAGAATTAAAGCTGCTGATTTGGGGGATTTTGCCGCCGATTATATTTTGAAAATAATAAAAAAAGAACTTATTGATTTCGGCGTCCATTTTGATTCCTGGTATTCGCAGAAGGAATTGGCGAAAAGCGGAAAAATCCAGCAGGCATTTGACCGGTTAAAGGATAAAGGGTTTTTGTATGAGCAGGATGGCGCGCTCTGGTTTAAATCAACTGCTTTTGGCGATGATAAGGACAGGGTAATCGTTAAAAGTGACGGGTCGCAAACTTATCTTGCTCCGGATATTGCCTATCATCAGGATAAATTTAACCAGGGGTTTAGCTGGCTGATTAATCTCTGGGGCCCGGATCATCACGGTTACATTAACCGTATCAGGGCTTCCATTGAGGCGTTTGGGCATAAAAGCGATGAGCTGTCCGTAATTATTGTCCAGTTAGCCACTATTTTCAGGAATGGCCAGCCTGTGCAGATGTCCACCCGGAGCGGGCAATATATAACTTTGCGCGAGGTTTTAGATGAAGTCGGAAGGGACGCTGCCAGATTCTTCTTTTTGATGCGCCGCACTTCAAGCCACCTGGATTTTGACCTGGAGGTAGCTAAAAAACAGAGCGCGGAAAACCCCGTATATTATGTGCAATACGCGCATGCGCGTATCTGCAGTATATTGCGCAGCAGCCCTGTTGCCCCGGACAAAGGCGATTTGGACCTGTCGGTATTAAAAGAAAAAGAAGAGCTGGGCCTTATAAAAAAAATGCTTGAGTTTAAGGTGGTCCTGAATATTTGCCTGGTTACCAATGATCCGTATATGGTTACAGTATACCTGCAGGAGCTTTCGACGAGCTTCCATAAATTTTATGATTTGCACCGGGTCTTAGGCCAGGAGGATTCGGTAACTCGCGCGCGCCTTGCTTTAATTAAAGGCGCAAAAATTGTTTTAGCAACCGGTTTAGAGCTGTTGGGAATAACCCTTCTTGAGAAAATGTAGCATGCCAAGCCACAAGATCCTAAGATTAGCCGCGCCCCATCTTCATCTGCAAAACCAGTTTTCCAAAGAATTAGGCATCTCCAGGATTTTAGCCCAGATTTTAGTCAATCGTAAAATTACCTCTGTAGCCGCCGCGGAAAAATTCCTGAAAAGCGCAATCACTGATTTATTCAGCCCGCATTTATTCTCCGATATGCCTAAGGCAACCAGCTTAATTAAGAAAGCGGTGGAGAATAAAGAAAAGGTAATGGTCTTTGGCGATTATGATGTGGACGGGGTCACCAGCACGGTTTTAGTTAAAAATACGCTTTTGGGCTTAGGCCTGGATGTTTTGCATCATATCCCGCACCGCATAACCGAAGGCTATGGATTAAATAAAGAGATTGTTAATTTTACCAAAGAGAAAAATGTAAAACTTATGGTTACTGCTGACTGCGGGATAGCTAACCACAAAGAGGTAGAAGCCTTAAGGCAGGCAAATATCGATGTGATTATTACCGACCATCATGAGCCGCAGGATTTAAACTTACCCGCCGCATCCAGCATCATTAATCCCAAACTTAAGCATTCAGGCTATCCTTATCGGGACCTTGCCGGCGTAGGGGTGGCCTATAAATTTTGCCAGGCGATAACTGGTTCTTTGTTAACCGATGATTTGGATTTAGTTACTTTAGGCACGATCGCCGATAGCGTTCCTCTGTCCGGTGAAAACAGGATTATTGCCAGGGAGGGGCTGGCCAGATTACCGCAGACGAAAAGATTAGGCCTGCGCGCGATAATTGAAAATGCCGGTATTGAAAATAAAAAATTTAATTCTACTTATGTAAGTTTTATTATCGCACCCCGGTTAAATGCTCCGGGTAGGATGAGTAATGCCGAGGTATCATTAAAGCTGTTGATGAGCCAGGATGCTGCGGAGGCCCAAAGCTTATCTCGCGAGCTCGAGCAATTTAACCGCCAGCGCCAGAAGATCGAAAGCAAAATTCTGGAAGAAGCAGAGGAGCTGATCAACCAGCAGATTAATTTTAAAGACCATAAAGTAATTGTAATTGCCAAAGAAGATTGGCATCAGGGCGTTTTAGGCATTGTTGCCTCGAAACTTGCGGATAGGTTTTACCGGCCGGCGATAGTTATTTCTTTAAATGAAGAATTATGTAAAGGCTCGGCGCGCTCAATTAAAAATTTCCATTTATTTAACGCGCTTGCGGATTCCAAAGAATTGCTGGATAGTTTTGGCGGCCATGCCCATGCCGCGGGCCTTTTAATTACCCGGGACAATATCGATGATTTCAGAAAAAGCATTAATAAGCTGGCTAATGACCGGCTGACTTTAGAGGATTTACTTCCCAGTATAGATGTTGATTTAGAGCTTAATTTAAGCGACTTGAATGAACCAGTAGTCAAGGAGCTTGAACTTTTAGAGCCATTTGGCAAGGAAAACCCGGAGCCTTTGTTTTATACGCGCATGCTTAAACTTAAAGGCCAGGTCCAGCTTTTAAACCGCGGGACGCTGAAGTTTTGGGCAACTGACGGCACAGTTACTTGCCAGGTGATTGCTTTTGGGATGAGTAATTTGAAGGATAGTTTAATGCAGGCAGCTGCTTTTGATTTGATCTATACCCCTAAAATAGACAGTTGGCGCCAGGAGGAATCAATAATTCTTGAGGCCAAAGATATATTTTTTAAGTAACGGGGGCTTTAAGTCTCGGAGTTACTTTCTTGAAATTACCTTTTTTGATGCATTTGGCGCAGATAAATACCCGTTGAGACGTTCCTTCAACCAGTATATTTACTTTTTGCAGATTTGGCAGAAATTTACGCTTAGACCAGCGGGCAATCTTTGAGCCTGTTCCGCCTTTGGCTTTATATTGGCCTTTTCTTGATAATACTTTTCCTTGCAAAGCACCTTTTTTACAAATTACACATTTTTTAAGCATTTTTAGAACCCCTTTAGATTTTTTACTTTAAGTTCATTAAGTATACTTGAAATTACGGCATTGTCAAGATAGAATATACTTGAGTTTTGCGTCATCCTGAGGCACAACAAATATTGTCATCCTGAGTCTGCCACATTCGCTTCGCTCAGTGCAGGCTCCGGCAGACGAAGGATCTCGATTGACTTTGATTTTGCGGTTTTGCTTTCGGCACTGAAATTTTCCGCCGCCGAAAAATTTCTAATGCGCCTCCAGCAAAACCCCAAAATCTCAATGGAAGTAAGCTAAGCCATCCGCTTATCATGTCAAAGGAGAAAGATAAGTTGGGCTAATTTTGGGCGCATATTTATAACTACTTATTAGCAAAAAGTAGCAATTAGTAGATGTAGAACGAGATGTTCTTAGCCATTTTAATGTTCAATCATTTCTGAATGGAAGGAGAATAAAATGAGATTGATTTTTTTGGGACTAATTATTACGTTGTTTTTGCCAGTAGGGATTTCTTTTGCTGGAACACAAGAATATGAGTTTGCAAAAGCATATATATTGGGTATTGAATGTAGAAAACAAATTGAAACAAGATCTACTACCGATTTATTAGAAGCAGGTAAAGATGAAATGAAAAGAAGTATGGCATTGATGCGTAACGGACAAAGAGCAATTATGGAACTGCAGGCGGCGATAAATTATCTTACCCCATTTCAGAAATCAGATAAGAAGGCAATCAGTGCTGTAGCACAAAATACAATTGAGAACTATGAGCTTATGATAGCTAATTATAAGGATTCGGTTCAAGCGCTTGAAATAATGAATAACCCAGCTAATGCTACAAATCCAAATATTGATCTGGGTAAGATGATGAGTAGAGTGAGTGGAATTACTGCAAAACAGGAATATATTTCAGAGTCACTATTCCAAGGAGTAACTTTAGCAGCTATGGCTTTGGTAGATCTAAGGCCAGACAAAGATGGCCACTGTAGTTATTTGTTGCTTACTACGGCAGAAAGAAAAGATTTGATAAGTAATCTTGATGCGACATTTGGTGTGGATATAAAAGATGGTCTTAAGGTAGGTCAAAATTATACATTAGCTAGTGCTGCTGCGATGAGAGAGCTTTTAGCTGGTGACCATAAAAGTAGCGAAGAACGAAAATAATCAGTTTTATATGGGCACATTTTGGGCGTAAGCTGTTATGTAGTGTTCTTAGCTATTTATAGTTGTTAAAGTTATGGTCGTTGGGTGTAGAGCAGTATATTCTAAGTTATATATATTGTAAAAATTAGGGACGCATTACTTAATCTCCGTAAAGGAGACAGTTTCCGTTTTAATCGAGACAGTGTACCCAGCACAAGATGGACAGTGTACCTTTGAATAATTAAATTTTAGCTATGGAGAGGTACACTGTCTAGCACAAGGCGGGCACAGTTTCCTGTTCAGAATGGAAAGTGTCTGGTATTTGTGGTATTTGGTATTTTTTCGGGTATTTCGGCAATAGTAGAAAGAATTGGGTTTTAATAAATATAATAGGCTAATAATCTTTTGGGAAACGCGAACGCTAAAACAGGGGGCTATAAAATGAAAGAAATGCGAGAACTGGTTGATGAGCGAAGAAGGAGACATTGTATGTTAGCTAAGCTAAACTTATTCTGGCACGATACTCTTGCGCATATGATAGGATTTTCTATTATTGTTTTGGGGATATTAGCACCTATAAATTTCCTTTTTCCTACATCTCAAAGAATTTTAAATATAATAATCCTTGTTTTTTCTACTTTAGCTTTACTCGGAGAAACAATTAATCTCAGAATGCGTTTTAGTGAAAGGTTTCGTTTTTATAAACTTCGAGAAGCTAGCTACTCTAGTTTCATAGAGAGATTAAAGCAGAACCTTTTTAAGCCAGAGGATGCAATTCGAGAATACGAAAACATAATACGTGGTGATGCAGAACTTCCTTTACAGTAATAATGTTATAATGGGCACATATTCATAAGGAATATTTATAACTACTTATTATGCAAAAAGTAGCAATTATTAGATGTAGGATGAGGTGTTCTAACTTAGCATAAGAATAGTAGGGCTAACATAGGAGTATGAAATGAAAAAGGAACATAAAATATTCTTCGCCATACCATTCGATACATTAACAAAAAATACTTACGATAGGGTTTCTGAAACATTAAGGTCTTATTTCAAAAAGAAAGGCCATATTCTAGTGACAATAATTGGAAATGAACAAATTGGTTCATCTCCAGCATTTTCTAATTTAATGTCTTTTAGGGCTCAAAATACTGATCTACAAAGACAATTTCTTAAAGAAATTTCTGGTGCAGACGTGATCATAGCGGATTTAACTAATAACAACCCTAATGTTCACGTGGAACTCGGAGTGGCCTTAACTTTAAATAAAAATATATTGAGAGTTACGGGAAGATCTATAGAGGAGCTTGGCTTTGACATTCAAAATCTTCAAGCCCACGCATATAAAACTGAAGATCAACTATTTGATCAGATAGTAAGATATTTAGAAGTATTCTTTACGATTAAAAAGCTCAGTTTCTCTGAAAAATATAAACCCCTTTATAAGAAAGTGTCTACGACGATTATGTTACCCGATAAGAATGAACAGGTCACTCCTGGTGCTCTATGGACTTTTCCAATAAAAGAATATTCTTTTAGAGATGGTGCAATTAGATTTGAAAGCGAATTTATTGATTCTTTGAATTCTGATGCTTGGTTAGGTGTTTATTTTAGAGCTGATGAACATTTTTTATTTAGCAGTTACCTGCTTTATTTACGAAAAAACGGAACAGTTGAATTAGCCGAATATAATTCATATAGTAAAACTAACTTTACTGTTATTTATAAAAAACAATTCTTTCCTGCAGGAATGAGCGGTAAAATCAATGTATCGCTAGGAATAGAAAATGATCAATTCGAGGTTACGATTAATAGAAAAGGGTTAAGAGCTAACCAATTGCAACAACAAAACAAAGGCAAATTCATTTTTGCTACTTATGAAGCAAGAGCGAGTTTTGACAAAATAGAACTAATTGATAGAGATACCATAGATCCATTAAAAACTGAAAAATAAAAATATCTATTGGTTCATTTTTGGGCACAAATCTACATTCAAAGTTTATAACTTCTTATTAAATTAGAGACAGCGACCGTTTTCTGCAATAAAATATTCGCTGACCACATTTTAATTTTATAGTTAGATTTCGCCTCCTTCTACGTCAATTAAAGTAGAAAGGAGGCGAAATGCCTAAAGCAATTGCTATAGAAATTATCGCTACAAGGATCTTTGAAATAAGAGGGAAAAAAGTAATGTTGGATCGGGATTTGGCTAGGCTTTATGGAGTTGGGGCTAAAGTATTAAATCAGGCTGTAAAAAGAAATATCAAGCGTTTCCCTGATGATTTTATGTTCCAGTTATCTTGG
>JAHFFR010000066.1 GCA_023247825.1 Candidatus Omnitrophota bacterium | reverse complement strand
GAGGCGCTGGACATATTCCCGCATCGCTCAATATTAAGATAAACCCTTTCCGGCGGAATGCCTAATTTTTTTGCCACAGCCATAATGATCCGCGAGTTTGCCTGATGAGGAATGATTAAATCTACATCGGTAAAAGTCATACCCGCCTGTTTTAAAACAGTTTCCGCGGCGCTGGTCATCGTATTAACCGCGATTTTAAATAATTCATTTCCCTGCATCTTTAGAAAATGCTGGCGGTTTCTTACAGTTTCAGCGGTTGCCGGATTACGCGAGCCGCCGGCAGGCATATTCAATATATCAACCTTTGAACCATCGCATCCTAAATAAGTGGAAATAATCCCGCCTTTTTTTACCTCGGATAAAACCACCGCCCCTGCCCCGTCGCCAAATAATACGCAGGTATTACGGTCCTGCCAGTCGGTTATCGAAGATAAAGTTTCAGCGCCGATTACTAATGCATTTTTATAAACAGAGGCGGCAATAAATTTTTCAGCCACCGAAAGCCCATAAACAAAACCCGCGCAGGCCGCACAGATATCAAAACAAACCGCGCGCTTTGCGCCAAGCTTAGCCTGGATAATAGCGGATACCGAAGGAAAAGGCATATCACCGGTAATCGTGGCAACCACGATCAGATCCAAATCTTCCGGCTTAAGTTTGGCGTTTGCCAATGCCTGTTGGGCAGCTTTAAAAGCCAAATCTGAAGTTGCCTGGCCGGGTAAAACTATATGCCTTTCTTTTATTCCGGTGCGCGAAGTAATCCATTCATCAGAGGTATCCACCATCTTCTCTAAATCCGCGTTGGTGAGTATTTTTTCCGGCAGGTATTCGCCTACCCCGATGATCCCTACTTTTTTCAAAATCACGCCTTTCTATTTTATCGCTTCAAGGATTTTTGCATTAACCTGCCGTTCAACCTCTTCCTTAGCTACCCTGATGGCATTCTTAATCGCCCTTTTATTGGAACGGCCGTGGCCGATAATCACTACCCCGTTGACTCCCAATAAAAGCGCTCCGCCATACTCGGCATAATCAAGCTCTTTCTTAAAACGCTTCAGGCTGGGCATCATAAAAATCAGGCCGATCTTGCCCCAGATGTTACTTAAAAGATGGCGTTTTAAAAATGTCTGCATTGCTTCGGCCGCGCTTTCGGAAACCTTTAAAGCGACGTTGCCCACAAAGCCGTCGCAGACGATAATATCGCATTTTCCTTTAAAAAGGTCCTTGCCCTCGACATTGCCGATAAAGTTTAATTTACTTGTTTCCAGCAATTCATAAGCCTCGCGGATAAACCCCGTGCCTTTTTTCTCTTCCTCTCCGATATTTAACAATCCAACGCTGGGATTAGGTTTATTTAAAATATTTTTACAGTAGGCATCAGCCATGATCCCGTATTGCAGCAATTGCGATGGCTTTGGGTCGATATTGGCTCCGACATCGATAATCAGGGAAACTCCTTTAAGGGTAGGAGTAACGATACCAATCCCCGGCCGTTCAATCCCGGGCAGGAGCCTTAGTTCCAAAGTAGCGGCGCAAACAACCGCGCCGGTATTGCCGGCGCTAAAAAAAGCGTCGGCCTTGCCTTCTTTGACTAAATTCAAGCCGATAACAATGGAAGAATTTCTTTTACGCCGGACGCTTGCGGCAGCGGGCTCGCACATCCCAATCGTTTCAGAAGTATGCTGTATAGTAATTTTATCGCCCGTATATTTGGCCTCCTTTAAAAGAACCTCAATTTGGGGCTGATCGCCCACCAAAATAACCTCGACATCATACTCTTTTACCGCCTCAAGGCTACCGTCAATAACTACTTTCGGGGCAAAGTCGCCGCCCATGGCATCAACGACTATTTTCATCGGATTTTCCTCTTAGTGAGATTTTTTCTTTTTTTCTTTTATTTTTATTTCCACGACCTGGCGGCCGTCATAATATCCGCAAGACCTGCAAACTTGATGCGCAAGTTTTAGTTCTTTGCATTGCGGGCAAGGGATTAAACTGGTTGATTTGATTTTCCAATGCGTACGGCGTTTCCTGCCGCGCGCAGCTGAATGTTTTCGTTTAGGTAGAGCCACAGTTGCATCCTCCTTCGTTTTTGTTTTTACCGCATTTTATGCAAAGCCCTTTGCAATCCGGCCGGCATAAAGGCTTAATGGGGTAATCTAATATTATTTCTTCTCTTATCGCCGGATCTAAATCAATAAAAATGCCGCTAGGCTCTAAAGGATAATTCAGCCGCACATCTTTATTAAATTCCCACTCGAACTCATCAAGGCAGCGGGAACAACTCGAAAAAAGAGCTGCCCTGATATTTAACTCGATAGTCAAGGCGTTGGTAATCCGAAAAACACGCGCCTTTAATTTCAAGCCCGAGCGGAACTTTATTAAATCTGTTTCTAAATCCAGTTCCGCGGGCTTAATCTCTTCTTCTAATAAATACAGGCCGCCTTGCGGGACCTGATTAATAATTATCTTCACTTCTTTTTAAACAGCTTTTTCGCTAAAGCCTTAGCCACAAAATCCGGGACAAAACTGGACAGGTCCGCCCCAAGTCCGGCTGCTTCTTTAATCAGTTTCGCCGATAAATAGCTGTAAGATTCATGCGGCATAAGGAAAATGGTTTCAATATCGCTGGAAAGCTTGCGATTGGTCAATGCCATCTGAAACTCATACTCAAAATCCGAAAGCATGCGTAAACCGCGCACTAAAACTTTTGCCTTGATTTTATGGGCAAAATCCACAACCAGGCCGTCAAAATGCGTAATCGTTACTCCGTCCATGCCGGCGGTAGCTTTTTTCAGCATCGAAACTCTTTCTGCGACACTAAAAATAGGCTTTTTATACGGATTATGCGCCACAGCCACAATTACTTCGCCGAAAATTTCACGCGCCCGGCAGATTAAATCGATATGGCCGTTAGTTACCGGATCAAAGGTCCCCGGATATAAAGCAGTCTGGCACATTACAGTAACCCTTTCTTCCTGAAAATCGAAAGCCGGGTATCACCATACCTGGCTTCTTTGATTAATTCAAATTTTAGGCTTTCAAACAGTAATTCCGCTTTAGAATGCTGGATAACCATCAAACCATGAGGCGCTAATATATCATAACCCTCCAGGGTTTGCAAGATTTTTTTTGCCATATCTTTAAGGTATGGCGGGTCGATAAATATTATATCAAACTGTTTCTTATCTAAAGACAAAAGCTTAACCGCTTTATCTGCCTCCAGATGATAAAGATTACAGCCAGGAGCCTTGAGCAGTTCAATATTCTTTTTTATAGTCAATATTGCATCCCGGTCACTCTCAACTATAACCAGTTGGCTTGCCCCGCGGGAAAGCGCTTCTAATCCTACTGCGCCGCTGCCGGCAAAAATCTCGAGGAATGTCAGCCCGCTGATATCTCCCAATATATCAAAGACTGCCTTGCGCACTTTATCCTGAGTCGGGCGGATGCCCCTGGGCATTTGAATTTTACGATTACGGTATTTTCCTGTAGTTATGCGCATATTAGATTATCCTACGAGCATTAATTTTTCATACTCCGGAAACCGCTGGAGAAGTTTTTCCTTTAATAATTGGTGCGGCCGTTCTTCCAGCCGGGGATCCTGATTAAGCAGCTTTATTGCCTCTTCCCGGGCAGCTTTAAGCAGCTGCATTTGAGTCAGGGGGTTGGCGATCCTTAATTCTGCCAGGCCATGCTGACGGTTGCCGAAAAATTCACCCGGGCCCCTGATCTTTAAATCCTCTTCCGCAATATAGAAACCATCCCCGGAATTAACCATAGCCGCAAGCCGGGCTCTTGCCTCCTGGCTCTGAGTGTCAGAAAGAAGAATACAGAATGACTCAAAAACGCCCCGGCCGATCCTGCCGCGCAGCTGATGCAGCTGGCTTAAGCCAAAGCGCTCGCTAGAGGCAATAATCATACAGGTAGCATTCGGAATGTCAATACCTACTTCAAGAATAGTAGTTGAAACTAAAAGATCGAGCTGGCGGTCCTTAAATTTGAGCATCACCTCTTCCTGTTCTTTAGTTTTTAATTTGCCGTGGATCAGCCCGATGCGGAAATCCTTAAATTCGCCAGCCTTAAGCCGGACAAACATCTTCTTGGCTCCGGCAATATCCAGGGCATATGACTCTTCGATCACCGGATAAATAATATACGCCTGGCGGCCGTAATTAAGCTCCTCTTTGGCAATCGCGTAAGCTTTTTTCTCATCTCCTGAGTTAAATAACATCGTTTTAACAGGAATGCGGCCGCCGGGCAATTGGTTAATTACCGAAATATCCAGGTCCCCGTAAAGAGTAATTGCCAGCGTCCGGGGAATCGGGGTCGCGGTCATAATCAAAACATCCGGATTATTTCCTTTTTTGGGCAGGAGCGCCCTTTGGCCGACGCCGAATTTGTGCTGTTCATCGATGACGATAAAACTTAAACTCTTAAAACTCAATTCTTCCTGAAGTAAGGCGTGAGTGCCGACAAGCAAATCGATTTTTCCAACTTTCACATCCTGATATATTTTTTCTTTCTGCTTATCCTGGCCGGTTAACAAGCCTACGTGTAACTGTCGCCCGGCAAAAGTTAACCCGGATAATTGTGAAGACAACTTATCAAAATGCTGGCGGGCAAGTATTTCGGTTGGCGCCATAAAAGCCGCCTGATGGCCGCTTTGAATAGCAATCAAGCAGGCTAAAGCAGCGACCACGGTTTTTCCTGAACCAACATCGCCTTGCAAGAGCCGCTGCATTGCCTGCGGAGAAGCCATATCCGCTTTTATTTCCGCTAAAACCTTTTCCTGCGCGGCGGTCAGCTTAAAAGGCAGGCGCGAAATAAAATCATCAACTAATTTGCCGTTAATACTATGCGCAATCCCCTTCTTCTGCTTACGGTTTAGCTTTCTTAAAACAAGAGGAAGCTGGAAAATAAGAAATTCCTCGAAGCTTAAACGGGTATGCGCCTGCTTTTGTAGACCAGAATCTTGCGGAAAATGTATATTTAAGAGGCTCTGCGCCAGATTAAGCAGATTATTACGGGTGCGCAAGTCATAAGGCAGTGAATCATTGATTTTAGGCAGGAATTCATCCAGAGTATTTTTGAGCAAGGAACGCATGCTGCGCTGGCTAAAACCTCTTGGCAGAGTATAGATTGGGACAATTCTGCCGATATTTAGAGAATCTTCGTTTTTGTTATCAATAAACTCGAACTCCGGATTGTTCATTTGCAGTTTTCCCTTATACGATTCAATCTTTCCATAAAGGATCAGCGAAGCCCCAACCCTCAGATATTCCTTAAGATATGGCTGATTAAACCAGATACAGGAAATTTTTCCGGTATTATCCCCGACAGAGGCTTCAGTTATGCTGAATGCGCGCCTGCGCCAGAAATTACGCTGGCCTCCGGCTAAAACTTCAGCCTTAATCGTATAAACCTGGCCGGCTTCAAGGCCGGATATACCGGCAAAATTAGTGCGGT